>JAFQUL010000244.1 GCA_017408535.1 Clostridia bacterium | reverse complement strand
AGTGCCGGGGGCGGATTATCTTGCTCCGCCTGTGTGCTCTCACCCGGATATGATATTTATATCCCTTGGGGAGAAACTTTTCTGCCACCGCCGATATCTTTTAAGTCCCGGGGGACGGAATACAGCAGAAAATATCATATCCTGTACCGGTGAGACCTTAGCTGTGACAGACGATGAGACGGGGGATGAGTATCCCCTCGACGTGGGGCTGAACGCGACGGCTATCGGTGATGTTTTCATCTCATCTCCCCACACCTCACGGGAGGTGCTGAGCACCGCCGTGGAGCTTGGCATGAATGTCCTCAGAGTAAAGCAGGGATACGTAAAATGCTCTGCGGCGGTGATAGACGGAGAGAGGAAGGGTATCATTACCTCTGACAGCGGTATCGCCCGTGCGGCAAAAAATGTGGGCATCGCAGTTCTTACCGTTCCTGCCGGGAACATCCTGCTCCCCGGTTACGATTATGGCTTTATCGGGGGATGTACCGGATATGATGACGGCAGACTGTTTTTCTCGGGGGATCTTTCGCTTTACCGATACGGGAAAGAGGCAGAGGACTTTCTTCATTCTCTCGGATGCACGCCGGTCTCTCTTTTACCGGGGTGTCCTCTCACCGACTACGGCAGCATCCTCTTTCTGTGACGGCATCAGCACGGGATAGACGGCTGACAGGGTCATAGCGGCTATAGGCCCTACGATAATACCTATAAACCCGAGAAGTCTTGATCCCGCGTAGATAGATAAGATCATATAAACAGGGTGCAGTCCGACACTGCGCCCTATTATTTTTGGTTCTGTCAGCTGTCGCAGTAGCGTTACTGCGGCGGCTACCGCAATAAGCGACAGACCCGTGCGGGAGTCTCCTGTAAGTGCCATTATACCGCCTACAGGGAAAAGTACCGTGCCTACTCCGATAACGGGCAGAAGATCAGCAAGCGCGAGACCGAGAGCAAGAACAAAGGCATATCTGACTCTGATAAGGGTAAAAGCCAGAAACAGCTCGGCAAAGGTCATTACAAGAAGTACGGCGCTCCCCTTAAGATATGACAGAGTACTTTTCTTTACTGCCTGCCCTATGCTGTATAGGGTAAGGTAGCTTTTTTTATCGAGAAGCTTTGATACCGATCTGCCGATAAGGTCCGGCTCAAGAGATAGATAAAAGGCTAAGATCACGGTAACTATCCCGGAAAACAGCAGTTTTGGGAGGTATGAAAGAATATCTGCGGCGGCTGACGGGATACGTGAGGATATACCTGCGGCTCCGTTTTTTATTCCGTCAAGAAGGTAATCACGAATGCCGGACAAGTATGAGCTGCCGTCTGCCTTTTCAGACAGCCGTTTTATAAAAGGAAATTTCTCTCTGAGGGATGAGACGAATCCGTCAAATGACTCTGCATATCCCTCAAGCACACTGGGCTCACCCAAGTGCCGTGCAAGCTCCCCTGCCTCGGAGAACAGCTGTCTGACAAGCAGAAATATGACGGTACCTACAGCCGAGGCGAAAAAGATAAATACTGCTCCTCTTGATACCTTTTCCGGCAGGGGGGTACGGCGGACTATCAGCTCTGAAGGACGCTTTACCAGCCGTGAAAATCCGTAGGCAAGGATAAAAGGAAAAAATATCGGAAACAGCCACTTAAAGAAAAGGTATATAAGTATCAGGAAAACAGCAAGAAAGGCACCCCTTGAGCACCATTTTATAAGCAGATCCTTGTCCTTCATGTTTTCCGTCCCTCTTTTTCTTTTTTTATTACTTATCATACGCATCGTGAGAGGATATTATTATAGCTGCTGTTGACTTTGTCCTGTTTGTTTGGTAAAATATAAGCACAAAACGAGATAACGAAAAGAGGTTTTGAAAAATGGTAATTATTACTCTTAAGAACGGCAAGGAGATCAAGCTTGAGCTTGACGCAAATGCGGCTCCCATAACCGTAAAGAATTTTGAAAAGCTTGTGTCCGAGAATTTCTATGACGGACTTATATTCCACCGCGTTATAAGCGGCTTTATGATCCAGGGCGGCGACCCCACCGGTACCGGTATGGGCGGTGCAAAGGAGAAGATCAAGGGCGAGTTTGCCGCAAACGGTGTGGCTAACCCCATCAGCCACGTGAGAGGTGTTATTTCCATGGCGCGCTCCAGTATGTTTGACTCCGCATCCTCTCAGTTCTTTATAGTACACGCAGACGCAACCTTCCTTGACGGACAGTATGCTGCTTTCGGCCGTGTTATCGAGGGTATGGAGGCTGTTGACGAGATCGCCGCCGCCCCCACCGACCACATGGACCGTCCCTACGAGGATCAGGTAATAGACACTATCAGACTGGCATAACTTTACAGGGTAAGCAGGGATATGAAATTACTGTTCAAACAGCGGTTTTTCTCCTGGTTTGACAGCTATGATATTTACAGTGAAGCAGGGGAGACTATCTTCACCGTCAAGGGTCAGCTTGCCTGGGGACACTGCCTTAAGATATTCGATGCCCGCGGAAACGAGGTAGGAACTGTCAAGGAAAGAATACTTACCTTTCTGCCAAAGTTCGAGATGTATATCGGAGACTCATATCTCGGCTGTATAAGCAAGGAGTTCTCCTTCTTTAAGCCAAGATACAATATAGAGTGCAACGGCTGGCACGTTGAGGGTAATGTCTTCGAGCGGGACTACACCGTCACCGACCCAGAGGGCAACAGGATTGCAGACGTAAATAAGGAGCTGTTTAACTGGACGGATACGTACACTATAGATGTTTCCGATCCCTCTGATATGCTCCCCGCCCTGATGCTTGTCCTGGCAATAGACGCCGAAAAGTGTTCAAGAAACTGAAAAAAGAGGCCGCCCGGTCTATAAACCGGGCGGCCGTTTTTTCACCTTGTCTTTGTTTCATGTTTATATATTTTTATAGACAGCACCGTCCCGAGAACGGATAAGGCTGTGCAGATCACGTTATATTTTAATTCTGAGAAAAAGATTTCCTCCCGATGTGCTTTTTCGGTCAAAGCATCTTTGTTTATGACGGTAAATCCCAGCTTTTCGGTAGCCTTTATTCTTTTGCCGGATAGATCTAAGCCTTCTGACAGCATTTTTACCGTATCCGTGTCCCGGAGCAAGGCAGACGTTCCCGCCGCTACAGCGGATGCGGTACCCCTGTCAAGGATATCAAGCTGTATAATATCTGCCGTAAAGCGTTCTTTACCGTCAGTACAGGTCATTCTGACAGACAGCGCTGACTCCTCTCCGGTAAACTCATAAAACAGAGACGGGGACAGCCATATTTTTTTATCTCCCTCTTTTGCGGCGATCCCATAGGCTCTGAAGAGGTATTCCGGGGTGAGCGCTGACACCGTTATTATACCGCCTTCTTTGTTTTCTATAAGATAGCTCTGCTGTCGGCTTACCGCTGTGGCCTCACATTCATCAAGAAGCCGTTCCACCTTTATATCAAGCAGTGCTCCGCTTTCATTGGACTTCAGCAGGTATTCCGTGGGGGCGTTGATGTAAAGGCCGAAGCTTATCACATCTGCCGTACTGTTTATAATAAAATATAAAGTGCACAGAGATAAAATAAAAGCGATCTTTATACTGTTATAGCGTTTCCTCAGCTTTAGAAATTTACCGACGGTATTCATCTTTGATTTTCCTTTTTACCGCAAGGGTCACCGCAAATATTGTAAATCCGAGGATGAAGGTGAATATAACCGCGACTATTATCCACCAGTGCAGGGGGTCATCCTCGCTTTGGCTGATGTTCTCTGAGAACGGAGTCTCTATAACTGCGGAAAATGTCTTTACCTCTTCAAAGAGATTTCCGTGTATGTCCTCGTAGAAAAAGGTAACTGTGCCGTTGGTCTGTCCGTATGGAAAGTTTCCCTCGGTAAGCCCGGTTATATTTACCTCAAAAGACGAGCTTCCCATAGCCCCGCCGTCAAGGTCGCCGATAAAGGCATTTCCGACGGGAGAAAAACCGTCTGCTTCAAGCACTGCGCGAAGATTGTATGCCTTTGCCCGGCTTATGTTTATGGCCTCCACCCCGATGGTAACAGTATCTGAAACGGTTGCTTTGCTCGGTATCCTATGCAGTGAGAGCTCAAGCTCAAGCGGCTGTACCACCGATACAGAGGCTTTACCGCTTCCTCCTGCCGACATACCGTCTCCGTAGTTAAAGTCATAACTGATATTAACGTCATATCTGCCCTCACCCATATCCGCCTGAGCTTGGTATTCGTACACCACGTCTATTCTTCCGCCCGGTTCTACCTTGTCAATGTAGCGGCAATTCGATCTGTCATTTAGCACCAGACTGCTGCTTTCCGAGGCGGCGGTAACTGTCATATTGTGAAGATATTCGGTTTTACTTGTGTTTATAAGTGTGATCTTTATCTCAAAGTTCTCTCCTGCGGTTATACCGTCTGCAGGCTCACCGTCGGGGAGAGGGCAGTACTCGTATGATTCTATCAGTACCTTCGGTGTCAGTGCCGTTTTTTCTTCGTCTTTGCCGTTTACCGGGATCATTACCTTCCCTGACCCCGAAGACACAGCTCCATCCCGGTATACAAAGTCGTAGCTCAGATTTACGGCATATTGTCCGTCGGGAATATCATCGGATATCTTATATTCATAGGTTATTTCTATTTCTGAATCTGCGGATAAGCTTTCTATGTACTGACTTTCCGAGTTACTCTCAAGGATAAAATCGCGGCTTTCGGCTGATGCGGTAACAGTCATATTGGATACCGCTTCTTTTTTGCTCGTGTTTTTCAGCGTGATGATAATTTTAACCTTGTCCCCTGCATAGACGGTATTCAGTTCTTTTCCGCTTTTTGAGGATATGCATCGGTGGGAGCTTATCAGAAGCTTGGGTGTAAAGGGTATGTCATCCTCTCCCGTCTCTTCCGGCTTCGTGGCATCTATTACCGTGTAGACAGTAATGTTCTTTTCTATTTTGTTTTTGTTTACGTCGGTACCCCATACCTTTACCGTAATGGGGTAACTGCCGCCCCTGTGGTCTTCCTTTAACTCAATGGCAAAATATACTACGTAGATACATGAGTCGGTAGCCTTGACAGTTTTCTCATAATTTCTGCATATAAACGGGACATCCGCTGAGCCGCCGATATCGATGGAGGCTGTGAGGCTGTTCCCCTCAAGCTCCCCGTCACACAACAGCGGAACGACAATGATAGCATATCTGTCGGTTATTCTCGGCAAATATCCGTCAGAATAGCTCCTGTCCATTCCCTCGTATATATGACTGTTGTCTATCCTAAGTGTCGCAGGCGTCTCCGGGGATACCTCGGGGATGTCAGAGGTTTCTTGTCTATCTGTCGTGTCCTGAGTGTCGGCCGTGTCAGACGTATCCACGGGGACGTCTACCTGTTCGGGATGCCCCTCCGCATAAGAGGGGAAAACCGATAAGCACAGGAAAAAAAGTAAAACAGAAACTATATAAACAGATCTCATTTTTTATTTACCTCCATTTGATATACCTCGTCACACAGCATTCTGATGTCCTCTCTATTGTGACTTGCAAGAAGTATGGCCTTACCGCTTTGCTTAAGGGCGGTAAACAGTTCTCTCATTTCTTCTACTCCCGATCTGTCAAGACCGTTAAAGGGCTCATCGAGAATAAGCACGTCCGGGTCCTCCATTATCGCCTGGGCTATTCCCAGCCGCTGTCTCATGCCGAGGGAGTACTTGGTGACCGACTTGTGCATATTTTGAGCAAGTCCAACCCTTAAAAGGACGTCCTTTATCTCCTTTTTACCGATCAGACCTTTCAGCGCCGCAAGGGTCTTAAGATTGCGGTAACCGCTCATATCGGGAATAAAGCCGGGGGTCTCTATAATAATACCGATACGGTCGGGAAAATCGCAGTCCCTGCCGATTCGCTTATCCCCAACAAGCACCGTGCCTCGGTCAGCCTTCATAAAACCGCAGATACACTTCATCAGTACCGTTTTTCCGCACCCGTTGTTGCCTACCACCCCTACGATCTTTCCGGGGGGAATAGTAAGATTTACGTCTATGAGCACATCTTCCTTTCCAAATGATTTATACAGGTGCTCGACAATTATTCCGTTATTCATCTCTATTTCTCCGTTCCGGTAAAATTAAAGGTATAGCTTCTGACCTTGATAAAGGCAAGCAGAAATACGAAAACACTGCATGCGCCGAAAAAAATGTATGACATCCAAAGCTTTGGCAGGCTGTCATATCCGAAGCTGTGCATATAATAGGTAGCGTGATTCAGCGGCGAGAGCCAGCCGAACAGAATGTTAGCGGTGTTCCCGCTATGCTCGCCGAGACCGAACCATTTTGTAACGATCTCGGGTGTAAGAAAGAATCCGAAGCCGGAGAAGACAGTCCCCGCTATCATTCCGAGCTTCAATCGGTACAGATTGAAGTAAAAGATCAATGCCGACATCACAAGGGAATAACCCAGCATAAGTGCAAATATATGAAGGGTACATTTGTAGGGAAAGGTGAATTCAAGAACCTTTACAAATGCCGGTACTGCGATCTCCTCACCGATAGATGAATAACCGAGGATGGCTGCCGTGTCACTCCATAAATCTGCGGGATACGACGCAGTTCCTGCGAGAATACAGGTAGATACTAAAACGAACAGGACAAACACAAGCGTTGCGGAGCATAGGTACAGTATCTGCCCCGCCATCCACCGCATCCGTGATGTACGGATAAGCTGAAGCGGTACCTCGTTGTCTACATTCGGCATATCGGAGAACAGCAGTAAGAGGCAGAGAGATATCAGCAGTATGGAGTTTGCATCTCCGAATGTCCATATAAACGGCTCAAAAAGCTGTATAAGCGTCTCGTGCTCTTCAGCAAACAGAACGACCTTGTTGGATAAGAGAAAGCTTGCCACAAACCCAAGACCGAAGGCAAGCCATATCTGGGGACTCCGCCTCCAGCGTCTGAAGTTTCCCCCTGCCGTAATAAATATCTGTCTGACCTTATACACGCTCGATCCTCCTTTTTATGACGGTATAGTAGATGATACCGACGGCTGTAATAAGTCCGGCGAGCATCAAAACAATTCCGGTCGTTCCAAATACCCAAAGATGAGTGGGTGCTATCCACTCGTATGGGTGAAGACAATACAGCCCCATCCAGTATCTCTCACAGAGGATAACGAGAAAGTAATATATAACGAACGAGCCTCCGTAGGCTATATACTTGCTGTTTGAAAGGGCGGCAAGAGTTGCCGCCACCGATGCCCAAAGCATAGCGGAAAGAAATATGAGGGAATACTCGCAGGAAACCTTTCCGTCTCCGCAGATAAGCACGTATATCCACGAGCCGAGAGCCTCCGCAAGTCCGCCGGAGATACCGCAGGCTAAAAACTTTCCGAGCACGTACCCTCTGACTGTAGTTCGGGACAGCGAGAATTTTACAAAGCCGTGCTTGTATTCCTCAAGCCAGCCGCAAGCGTAGGGAAGGGTACAGATGAGCGGAATGCACATAAGATAGAGCGTACTTCCGAATCCGCCGCTTGACAGTACGGTCACCTGCAGTATTACGGCTATCGCAAACTTTACCGAAAATACCGCACGGCAGATATCTGTTTCAAAGCTGTTCATTCCGTCACCCCAATAAAAAAACGCTAAGACTATGACTGTGTCTAATCTTAGCATTTTTCTTTTCATCAAGTATTCATCGTGTTGCAAACGATTTGTAAACTCGGATCTTTGTTCCTTTTCCGACCCGGCTTTCAATGTCCATTTTCATTCCGTGGTGCTCAAGTATCAGCTTTGTCAGCGCAAGTCCGAGCCCCGCACCGCCGTTTTTTCTGCTTCTTGACTTATCCACCATATAGAAGGGCTCTGTGATCCTTTCTGCTTCAGCTTCCGCTATCCCACAGCCGAAGTCTTCTACCACGATAGTGCCGTTTTCTGAATATACGTTGACTAAAGAACCTCTTTGGCTTGCCTTAACGGCATTGTCGATGAGGTTGATAAGTACGTCGCACATAAGATCGAAGTCGCACTTAAGAGTACCGTCAGACCGTCCGACGTTTATCGTAATCCCTCTGTCTTTTGCATATACCTCGCAGGTCCTGACAGAGAACTCAAGCAAACGGCAGATGGGTATGGCCGTCATAGTGATTTCAGTATCACGGTCAAGCTCAAGCAGACGCATCATTTTTTTTGACAGACGGTCGAGACGTCCTGCTTCTTCATAGATATATGTCAGTGCCTCATTTCTGTCATCCTCGGAAAGCTCCACCCTCCGCAGGGTCTGAGCATACCCCGATATAGCGGTGAGAGGAGTTTTAAGCTCGTGAGTGAGATTACCCATAAACAACGTTTTACGCTTTTCCGACTCCTGAAGCTCTCTCGTATGAAGCTCTATCGCTTCTGCCATACTGTTAAAATCATTTGCCAGCGCACCTATCTCATCCCGTGTTCTCACCGTCACACGGTTGCTGTAGGCTCCCTCGGCGATGCTTTTGCTTCCCCGTGACAGCTCTGACAAAGGGGAGAGAGTACGTCCCACAACAATAGCCAGCACCGCAACCGAGATAATGATCACCGCCGCTGAGATAGAGAGCATTACTGCGGCAAGAGTGTTTATTCTGTCATATACGTGAGTTACGTCAACTATACGGTACAGGTCTATACCGGAAGGCCCTGCGGCTTTGAAGATAAGTATTTCTCTGCCTGCGGCACGGTATTCCTTGTACGGCAGATCGAGATAATTTTCGTATTCACCTGAAATTAGCTCTTCTTTTGTCAGTACGGTATTGTTATAATACGTCTCTTCATTTCTCAGACATACAGTATAGTCGTCACGGTTTGCTTTGAAAAAGTATTCAGTTTCCACCGGTCCCACATTCCCGTTGAGCTGAGAAGAAAAACGCTCAAACTCGTTTTTTACTTCATTTGACTCAATATATGCGGCGTGAGTAGCTTCTTCTGTCATACTGTCTCTGCAGAGCTTATATATTATAAGATTACTTGCAAGAAGCGCCAGGAGAATAACTGTACTGCTGATGAGGATGATCTTTGTACGGAGCTTCAAGACGGATCCTCCAATCTGTAGCCGAGCTTGGGAATGGTTTTTATACAGTCGTGAAGATCAAGCTTTTTTCTGATCTGCCCGATGTGTACGTCTACCGTTCTCGTTTCCCCGAGATAATTAGACCCCCACACAAGACCGAGAAGATCGTTTCTTGAGATAGCTATATTTTTGTTCTTTGCAAGTATCGAAAGAAGCTCAAACTCTAAGTTCTTCAGTATCACCTCTGAACCGTTTTTTCTTACGGTGTGCTCGCTGAGATTTATCTCAATATCCTTGACGGTTATTATGCTTGCCGCTTTCTCTGTTCTTGCAAGGACCTTGTCGATCCTTACCAGCAGCTCAAGCACCTCAAAGGGCTTTACCATATAATCCTCTGCTCCCTCTGTGAGACCTCTGACTTTAGAGGAAACATCATCCTTTGCAGTTAAAAATATTACGGGTATACCGTAGGGCTTAAGAGATTCAAGCAGCTCAAACCCGTCCTTGCCGGGAACCATTACGTCAAGGAGAGCAAGGTCATAGTTATGATCTGACTTGAGTGACAATTCAGCCTCAGCTCCGTCATAAAAAATCACAGGTTGCATATTTGCAACACGCAAATTCATAGCTATCATCTTTGCTATCGCTTCTT
>JAFQUL010000243.1 GCA_017408535.1 Clostridia bacterium | reverse complement strand
GTCGCCCAGATCAGCTTGTCTGCTACAGCAGAAAGGTGGCTGAGGAGACGGCGGTTAAGGTAGATATACTGCAGACGGATAGAATCACCCAAAGAACTGCATTCTTCATAGCCATAACGTCCCCTTTACCAGCTCAAAGTCTTATAAGCTTAAATTCGTTCTCACCGAGGGTGTAGCTCTCACCGCAGACAGTAACAGTCTCGGTGGTCTTCTCGGGATTCCAGATAGCGACAAGCTGTTTTCCGTCGGGGCTTTCAAAGACGTTGGCGATAACTGTATCCGACTTTTCAGCCTCATCATAGGTACCGGCATATTTGCCCTCATAGAAGAACTCTCTATGCTCTTCCTTTATATCTATCATCTGCTTAAGAAACTTGCCGTACTCCGGCTGACCGGAAATATCAATGAGACGGCCGCGATAGATGGAAACATCGTATTTGAGTCCGTAAACGAGAGCCATGATAAGCTGAGCTTTAAAATCATCCCTCTCGTCGTGAAGGAAACGGTTTGAAATTATCGTCTCGGGGAAGGTATATCTGTAAAGAGCTGAGAAATTACCGGCATCCCAGTCGGCGGCGAGCAGACCGTGAATAAAATCGAAGTGCTGAGAATAACAGTCGGTTGCATTCTCCGTTCCCATACCCTTGCCCTCAGGAAGGGTTTCTCTGATAGCCTTAACATTCCTGAGCTTGAAATAAGCGTCCATATCTGCTCTCGGACCGTGGTGATGGCTCTTATCAAAACACAGATGAGGATCATGTCCGCCGATCTGATCGTAGAATATCGCATCTGGATCAAAGGAAAGCTTGATCTTTGCGTTCTCGATAAGCTTGTCTCGCCAGCTGTCGGTTGCGTGACACGCCGCAGTAAAGGACTTGTGTCCGTGGGTTCTGAGCATAGAGCCGCAGTCACCGAACTCATAGTATTCCCGATACTCTACGCCTTCTATATTTTTCTTTGATACCTTATGTCCCTCAGTCTTGTAATATTCTCCGGTAACGTCGATAAGCACGCCGTTGTTATAGAGAATAACGTGACCGCCCATTTCACGGATGGTCTTAATGGCTTTCTTAAGTTCTTCCGCCCCGCCGAGAGCCTCGTCCGGCTCGTATACGGGATACCCGTTATCAAAGCATCCCTTCCACCAACCGAAGACAAGCAGGGTGTCAAGACCGACCTTTCTGCCGTTTTCATATATCTTAACAAGATCAGTATATTTGAAATATATACGTCCGAACTGATGCTTAAGGATTATTCTCTGCCAGCCGGGAGAATTCTTTATCCATTCTATCGGCTTTACCGGTCTGTACCAGCTGTCCGCCCAGGCTCTGTATATGTCTGCACCCTTCTTCCAGTTGCCCTCAAGGAGAGTGATAACGCCCTTACCGCAGGTTATCTTTTCACCCTTTTCTGCTACCGGGAACTGAGCAATATTGAAGACGATCTCTTTTTTCTCTCTTCTCGGCGCACCTCCGATGCTGAGGTTAACAGTTCTGAAATCCTCATCGTGACGGCCCACATAGAAGAAATGGCCGTTACTTTCGATGCCGTACCATGCCATACTCATAGGGAAGGGATAGCCAAGATGAGCCCACACGTGCTCATAGTCTGCAGTTACATATTCTGTATGGCTGTCCATCGTCCATTTCATAGGATCGGGATATTTCAGACCAAGTCCGAAGGGCAGATAGAGCATATCCTTTTCGGTGTTCTCATCTGCTACTACCTCAAGCTGAACGAAGGGACACTGTACCTCGTTAACTCTTACGTCTGACAGATTTTCCACCTCAGCGTAATACTCCATGGTGTCTCCGGCTGTCTTCATATATATATTCAGCTTTATGTTATAGCTGCGTCCGTCCACATCGGTAAGCGAGTCATAGGATATCACTATGTCGTCATCCCTGCCGCTTACTCTGCCCTTCTGATGCTTTGAAAAAACAGCTATTTCTCTTTCCATTCCGTCATCAAGAAAAACTCTGAAAAAATCGAGCTTTTCAGTTGATCTGGTAGGAAGACCGTTTGCAAACCATCTGATATTCTCCGCTGTATCATCGATCTCAAAAACTAATTTACCGCCATGTACGTAAAACATATTGTTTCCTCCTAAGAAGCGTTTTCCGTGTTGCTACTCTATTATAGCATTGATGCTCATGCGTGTAAATGAGAAATATACTCATATTTATGTGTTTTTTACACATTAAGTACTTTTTCACACACGAAATAATCATGTCCGTATCTGTGGCATTCACCGATAAAATCAAAGCCGAGACTGCGGTAAATGCTTACCGCCGGACAGTTTGACTTTGCCGCGAGCAGATGTATGGATGACACCCCTTCTCCTGCAAGACGATTTATGAGCATTTCTACCATCTTACCGGCATAACCGTTTCCCTGATATCCGGGAGATATCGCTATCCGCGATATCTCCCTGTGGGTACCGTCGTTTATACGCCAGAAGGGAAGGTCGTCGTCCTCGGCTATCGGTTCAACCGAAACACAGCCTATAATCTCCCCGTTCAGCTTCAGTACGTACAGACATCCGGCCGCCTGATCCTCGGCGGCGTGCTTCTCCGTGGGGTATTCCTCATCCCAGACACAGTACTGACCCTTTTTTACCGCACCGTATATTGCCGCAACAGCTGTGATATCTGCGGCAGTTGCCTTAAACAGTTCCATAAAACTCCTTTTTTAGTAATCCTTAAATATTTGATTTATTAGGCATGCTTATTTCAGTATCTGTTTTATAACAAAAAGCTGAAGTCTTTTCGGCAATACCGAAAGAATAAGCAAAAGAGGATTGCGGTTTATAGAATATGCAAATGCTGGTTTTTTCTTTATAAGTATTTTCTCTGCCTTTTTTGCGATTTTTTGCGGGGAGATCCTACGTGCCTCAACCCCGTCGACTATTCTCTTGAATCTCTCTGCGTTACAGGAATAAAGCTCTGTTTTTTCGCAGAATTCATCAAGAGCATCAGTAGATACACCAAGCATTCCGGTGTCTACCGCTCCTGCCCGAAGCACAGAGACAGATATATCCAAAAGCTGAAGCTCCATCCTGAGAGAATATGCATACTTATCAAGAGCACTTTTGGTTATTCCGTAAATACCGGTAAACGGCAACGGATCAAGGGGTGCAAGCTCACTTGTGGTTATTATTATCCGACTGCCGGCTGTAAGACAGGGCATAAACACTTTGTTTATAAGATATGCACCGAAAAGATTAACCCTGAATATCTTTTCGAACTCTTCCCTCTCCATTTCAACGAGAGAATCAAGCATATATATACCTGCAAAATGAATGACAGCATACAGCCGATCGGTAATAGATATCACCTTGTCATAGGCAGTTCTGACACTGTTTTCATCTGTAACGTCGCATTCAATAAAGGTAATGCCCTCTTCATCACCTACATGTTTGTCAAGGGCGATGACCGAGTAACCCCTGTCTCTCAGCCGTCTTGCGGTACTGAGTCCCATTCCGCCGAGGGCGCCTGTTATAAGAACGTATTTCATTTTTAGTCCATTAAATAAAAACGTATTTTTGGAGCCGTAGAAAAGCTTCTTTGACTCTTGACAGAGGAAGTGCAAGATTGAGGCGAATATGCCTGTCCCCTCCGTGCTGACGACCGTCCTGCCAGGCAACTCCCACATCCCAGCCGCGCACAAGCAGCTCATCGAGAGTCATATTTTTTTCTTCAAGCCATCTTTTGCAGTCAACAAACAGCATATAAGTTCCCTCAGGCTCAGATACTCCCAGCAGCGGGAATTTTTCTCTGATAAAGCCATAGGCGTATTTTATATTTCCGGTGAGAGTCTCACACAGCTCGTCTACCCATTCTCTTCCTTCCTCTCCGTATGCACCTATCAGTGCGTACATTGAAAGAACGTTCATTGAATTGTAGTGAGAAAGCGAGGCTTCCTTTCTGACTCTGTCCCGCAGACGTTTATTATATATTATGTTATATGACGCAACAAGTCCCGCTAAATTGAATGTCTTTGACGGAGCGTAAAGAGCTACCGTCCTGTTTTTTGCATCCTCTGATACCGATTGAGTGGGAGTGTGACGGTGTCCTCCAAGAAGTATATCCGACCATATCTCGTCAGACACAACGTAAACATCGTGACGGCGGTATATATCCATAGCCTTTTCTATTTCCCATTTTTTCCACACTCTGCCGGTAGGATTGTGAGGAGAACAAAAAACCGCCGCATGGATATTGTTTTCTTCTATCTTTTTCTCCATATCCTCAAAATCCATCCGCCACACACCGTCGCTATCAAGGTAAAGAGGACTGTCTACAATGTTGTACCCTCCGTTTTTGAGAGAACCGGTAAAGCCCATATAGGTAGGGCTGTTAAGGATAACATTGTCTCCCCGTGAACAAAAGGTACCTATAGCTGACATAAGTCCACCGAGAACGCTGTTGTCATAGCCTATGTGCTCGGGAAGAAGTCCGCTTACTCCGTTTCTGTCCCTATGCCAGCGGATAATACTTTCGTAGTATTCCTCACTCGGGTCAAAGTAACCAAAGGCAGGATGAGAGGCTCTCTTTATTATTGCCTCACATACAGTAGGAACAGTGGGAAAATTCATATCCGCTACCCACATAGGGATCACGTCAAAGCCGTCCTTAGGCTTACCCGGTGCCCATCCCGAGCCAAGTGCATCCAGGGCGAGTGCATCCATCCCTTTTCTTTCCATAACGGTAGTAAAATCGTATTTCATAGCTGTACCCCATCTTTGATCGTATTATATAACAATTATAATCCACAGCACAGCAAAAAGCAAGCGTAAAAGCACTGCCGCCTTTTATTACGTTTTTATGTACCGTTTTTACCTCCTCTGCAAGATGCTTTCACTTTGACAAAGCCGGTATACGGTGGTATAATATAGAAGTAACCCACTTTGAAGGAAGGATATACCGTTTTGTCAAATAGCAGCTTATCTAAGGATTTTACCCACGGCAATATTGCCCGGCAACTGATCTTGTTTGCACTTCCCTTTATGGCCTCAAATGCACTCCAGGTACTGTACAGTACCATTGATATGGTAATAGTCGGACACTTTGTCGGTACGGCAGGTCTGTCTGCAGTTTCACAGAGCAGCCAGATAGTAAACTTTGCAACTATGGTATGTCTCGGCTTTTCCAATGCCGGACAAGTTCTGCTCTCTCAGGCGCTGGGAGCAAAAAAGAAAAAGGAAATGAACGACATCATTGGAACACTGTTCCTTTCGGTGGTTATTCTTTCCCTTATACTTTCCGCTCTGTTTCTTGTTTTCCGCGGAACGATACTCGACCTTATGAAGATACCTGATGAGTCCTACTCCATGTCTATGGACTATCTGGTGATCTGCAGCGGCGGGCTGATATTTACTGCGGGATATAACCTTGTGTCGGCAGTGCTCAGAGGAATGGGAGATGCAAAACGCCCATTTTTGTTTATCGGTATTGCTTCGGCCACCAATCTTGTGCTTGATCTTCTCTTTACCGGTCTCTTCGGCTGGGGAGTCGCCGGTGCTGCGTGGGCTACCATTATCGGACAGGCGGTCTCATTTATCTTTTCTATTTGCTTTCTGTACAAGAAAAAAAGTGAGTTTGGATTCGATTTCAAAAAGGAAAGCTTCAGAATAAACGGAAAGTATCTCGGTATGATAGCCGCACTGGGTACTCCTATGGCGATACAGTCGGGATGTATCAATCTGTCTATGCTCTACGTCAATTCGCTTATCAACGACGTAGGTGTGGTTGCATCGGCAACCTTTGGTGTCGGAGTACGTATCGACGATATTATAAACAAGATATCCCAGGGTATACAGCATGCGGCTATGCCGATGATAAGCCAGAATATCGGTGCCGGCAACAAGGAACGTGCAAAACAGGTGGTATACAAGGCCTGGATGCTTTCCCTCGGGTTTACGGTATTTTTCATCATTCTGTACATACTTCTCGGCAAGCAGATGTTTATGCTGTTTTCAGACGATCCTCTGGTTCACGGTATGTCCGGTACCTTTATCAAGGCAATACTCTGGATGTTCCCCGCACTTGCAATAATGCGCGGCAGCGGTGCTTTTATTCAGGGAATAGGAAATGCCAAGCTCAGTATGGTCCTCGCTATTCTTGACGGTGTGGCGTTGAGAATAGGACTAAGCTGGCTTTTCGGAATTGCTCTCGATATGGGGTTTTTCGGCTTTGTCCTGGGATACGGTCTCGCTCCCTACGGCTTTGCTGTTCCCAGTCTTATATATTTCCTCTCTGGAATATGGCAAAAGAAAAAGACATTGGCAGAAAAAATGTAAAATCCCCGAGATAATCGGTTATTTTACAAAAATACACTTGCATTACTATAAAATTACATATATAATGTTAACAGTATGATCTGAATATTGGAGGATATAACGTGATAATACGTCATCAAGCCTTTGAGCCCTGTAAAAAAATGCTTAAAGGTGCTCTTCATTGCCACACTACCCGTTCTGACGGATGTGGAAGTCCTGATAAGGTAATCGAGTATCACTATGATCACGGTTATGATTTTCTTGCGATAACCGACCATAATATATATAATTACAAGAACTATTCCACGAATGTCCCTGTTACTATTATCCCGGGGTTTGAATTTGGTGTTGATAACGGTGTAGGATGCGAAGAGTTTCATACCGTTTGTCTGGGGCAGGAAAAGGAAAACGGAAATCCCTACGAGCAGGATCAAATAATATGTCAACAGACGAAAACTCAAGAAGAGCACCAGAAGTTTCTTGATGAGTTTCGCAGGAATAATCAGCTCATCTTCTATTGCCATCCTGAGTGGAGCGGAACTCCGGCCCGTTCTTTTGAAAATTTTGTGGGATATTTTGCCTATGAGATATACAACAGCGGCTCTCATATTGAAAACGATATGGATAAAGACGCGATCTATTGGGATGAGCTGTTAGGTCAGGGTAAAAAGTTATTCGGTGTTGCTGTCGATGACGGTCATATGATGAACCAGCACTGTATCGGCTGGGTCATGGTAAATGCCGAAAATAACGTAAAAGATATTTTGAACTCCCTTGAAAGCGGCAAATTTTACTCATCCTGCGGTCCCGAGATATACGATTTTTATCTTGATGGCGACAGTGTTACTGTAGAGTGCTCGAACGTATCCTCAATACGTCTCCACTGCGCAAAGCATCCTACAAGGATCGTAAGATCTCAAGGTGAAGATATAACACGTGCCGATTTCAAAATAGGCGGTAGCTACCCCTACGTTCGTATTTCTGTCGTTGACAAGGCCGGAAAAATGGCCTGGACTAACCCAATCTTTTTGAATTAATATTTATTATTAATAATGAATAATAAAGAAAGGAGATCGTTATGGACGTTCTCAAAAAACTATTTCCCCTTTCCTTTAAGGCAAAGGATATCGTTTCTCTCATAATCTACATCGTTATCTACCTTGTTGTCGGTATTGTTGCAGGTGTGCTTATCGGTGTACTTGCAGGCTTCCCCATTATCGGCATCATCTTTGCGCTTGTCGGCTCTCTTATCGACCTTTACGTGCTGGTCGGCATCGTGCTTGAGGTTCTCTACTTCCTCAACATACTTAAATAATCGATATCATCAAAAAAACGGATACCCGACGGGTATCCGTTTTTTGTTTTTATTATTCTTTTCCGTTCCAGCAGTAGGTGCAGAGGCACTCCTTATCAATGCCGACAGAGTCAAGCATATCGTCAAGTCTGTTATAAACGAGAGAAGTGAAGTGAAGGCGCTTGCCTATCTCCTCGACCATTGCCTTATAACGCTCTGAATCTGGATCAGCGTACTCTGCGAGTATTTCATCGGTGATCTCAACTTCTCTCTCCGCAATAACTCTGCGGGCAATAAGATCCATATCAGAGGTAGAACGGGAGAAATTAAGATACTTACAGCCGTAAAGAAGGGGGGGACAGGCGGGACGGACGTGTACTTCCTTTGCGCCCTCTGCATAAAGGATCTCCGCTGTCTCACGCATCTGGGTTCCCCTTACTATGGAATCATCTATAAGCATAAGGCGTTTATCCCTTATCAGGTCAACTATAGGAATTATCTTCATCTTGGCAATAAGCTCACGGCTGCTCTGCTTGGGAGGCATAAAGGATCTGGGCCAGGTGGGTGTGTATTTGACAAGAGGACGGGAATAGGGAACTCCGCTCTCTGCCGCATAACCGATAGCGTGGGCTATACCCGAGTCGGGAACACCTGATATACTGTCTGTACGTTCTTTATCCGCCCTTGCCATTGCGGCACCGCATCTGTAACGCATATCCTCTACGTTTACACCCTCATAACAGGATGCGGGATAACCGAAATATACCCAAAGAAAGGCACATACCTTTTTCTTCTTCTCAGGGGGCATTATATCAACACACCCGTCAGGGGTGATATAAACTATCTCGCCGGGGCCAAGCTCCTTGTGATCAACATATCCGAGGTTGATAAACGCAAACGATTCAAAGGATGCACAAAAAGCACCGTCTTTTTTGCCGATCATAAGAGGAGTCCTGCCGTAAAGATCTCTTGCGGCATATATTCCCTCTGATGTCATTACCAGCATTGACATAGAACCGTCGATCTTTTTCTGAGCCGCTCTGATACCGGTAGGAATATCCTTT
>JAFQUL010000242.1 GCA_017408535.1 Clostridia bacterium | reverse complement strand
GGTTTTTCTGCCCTTAGTAAAGAATACGAGGATTTTTTAATAGATGTACTTGATATTATGAATGATGATCGAGTAATGAAAATACAGCTTTCACTTCTTGAAAATCTCCACGATAATATAGAAAATGAAAATCAACAACGAGAAATAAATGAAAAAATATTTGAATGTACTACTCGTATTTTAGATATTTCACAAGATGAGGATATTCGCAGTTATGCGAATTACAGAATGGCTATATATTTTTGCGAGACTCCGTTTGAAAATGAGAACTATCAAAAAAATCTGAACTTGTCAAAGGAATACTTACGGAAGGTGCTAATGTGTACGTATTTTCCAGAATACACTCCTTTAATTGGAATTGACATTCGTTCTGAAACGTATTCAAGCGTGCAAATGGATAACATAGAGTTTTTTGCAAATAAATTGTACAATGCCATACAACAGCTATTGCGGAAAGATGCAGAAGACAATTTTTTATCTGTGAAATATAATGCTTTGTTTTGTGGTTTGGCAAATTTTCTTGATAAATAGAGAAATCATTTTTGCTTTTGTGTCCACAAAAGCAGTGCTTGTCAGGAAAAGTAGATGGACTTTAGGGGGACGCTAACCCAAGGCTCCCTCCGGGAGGGAACTGGCACCGAAGGCGACTGAGGGAGAACGCGTTACCATAAAGTTTTTAGAAATTCAAAGTCGCGCCGTCTCCTTCCGTCACGCTCCGCAGCGAACCCCCAAAGCTCATTTCATTCGCTTCGGGCCCCCCGCCGCGTGCCACCTTCCTCCCGGAGGAAGGCTATGCTACCACCCGACAGTACACCTAAAAGGTGCAACACACTATACCTTGCCTGTAAGACGTGCGAAAAGGAGTACGAACAAAATTGCTCGTACTCCTTTTACCTTTTTCAGCAGGCAAAACTTGCTTTATGGAAGGCACCCCTTATTTCTATTCCTATTTGTCATCGATATGATTTATCACATCAATTTTATAAATCACATTGCCTTCGATGTATATGTATTACCCAGTCAAATATTATTCCACATTTCTTTACTCATCAGCATCACGTGCTCGGTACGAATCTCGTTTACAGGTTTGATCTCCAGTCCCTCTGTAGTGTGGTGATAGATAAATCCGAGTTTTTCCTGGACACGTCGAGAATTTATGTTTCCGTCATAGTAACCGCACCAAACGGCACGCATTTTGAGGTCCTCAAAGGCACGGCGCAGGAGTTCACGTGAGGCTTCGGGAATAATTCCACGTCCCCAAAACGGCTTAGCCACCCAATAGCCGAGCTCACATTCGTCCGAACGATCGGTCATATCGGTGGCACTCCCCAACTTCAGACCTATTGATCCTATGGCCTTTCCATCTGTATTTAGGCACACAGCATAGGTTTCAGGCGCTGAGAGAATCTCGCGGATTACTCTAAGACTGTCTTCGACGCTTGTGTGAGCCGGCCATCCGGCTGGATAACCGACATCAGGATCTTTGGCGCATTTGTAAAGGTCATACGCATCATCCTCCTGCCAGGGACGGAGGATAAGACGTTCGGTTTTAAGTATCATAATCTTCTCCATTTTTTCGAAGAAAAAAAATAAGCTGTATTTTGTGACAAAAGAGCCTTTCGAAAAAGGCTCTTTTGAATTATCCGTAAAAATTGCGGTGCATGAGGTCTATCTTTTTAATTATTGATTTAATATAATCGTTTACTTCGTCGCCGCCCTCGTCCATATCTGTCATTATAACAAGGATATACGGCTTTTCATTGTAAACGATACCTGCATCGTGATAAGCTTCCTTATCCCAACCGTATTTGTGAGCGACCTTTGTAGGATAAACACCGGAAGGAAGAAGAACGCTGAACTTAGTGCTCATCATATATTCCTTGAGAATAGCACCGAACCTGTCACCGCT
This sequence comes from Clostridia bacterium, assembly GCA_017408535.1. GTDB lineage: Bacteria > Bacillota > Clostridia > Oscillospirales > CAG-272 > RGIG2161. The sequence goes on along the minus strand of JAFQUL010000242.1, from coordinate 11,049 downwards.
CTCGGTAAACTCATAAATACGGCGAAGGAACTTACCCGCATCCTGAGCTGAAAGATTGTTAAAACTGCTGCGCATACTGGTAACGCCAAGTTTTGATGCAAGTGCATAAAAGGAATCGTATCCAAATACCCTGCGAAGTTCAGAAAACGCAGTATTGTCACTCTCCGTTATTGCATACTTAACAAGCTCAAGATATGTAAACTCAGTTCCCTCCTCCATATCGGAAAGCTTTCCTGAGCCTTCTCTCTTGGCACTGTTTGTGAGTATCCACTTTTGATTTTCTATATCAAACTTTTCATCCTCAAAAACAAGCTCGTCATCCGGGTTTTCTCTCGCCTCTTCAGCTGCGGCATGAGCCGCGGAAACGTCCTCAAGAAGAGAAAGTATGTATACCGCCTTAACAACACTTGCGCTGAATACAACGTCGTCCGCATTGTAGCTGTATCTGAAGCCTGTAGATATGTCCTCGTAATAAACCGATATACGCGGATACTCATAAAGATCCTTTTCGGTTATCTCATTACCGTTTTCATCAATATCGCCAACCTTTATCTCAGAGGTATCTATTCCCTCCTTGAGATTAAAGAGAGGCGCGTCCTCTTCAATCAATTTGGTCAACTCATTCACAAGCTCTACCTGATCACGCACATCAACTGCATATATGTCTTTGTATCTGTCAATGCTTTCGTTCAGAGCAGCTATCTCACTGACCTTTTTATCGATCTCGGCATTAAGGATCTTTATACGCTCATCGGTGTTAAGGCTGAGCTCATCTACTTGAGCTATAAGTTCGTCCCGTTTAGCGGTCAATTCGGCAAGATCTGCGATAGCGCCCGCCTTATAGCTTTCAAGCTCTGCTATCTTTCCTTGTGCGATCGCATTCTCCTCTGTAAGCTTGCTGTGATCTGAGTAGAAAAGTACAGATACAGTCACCACAGCAGCAACAAGAAGAACTATCAGAACGACAAAAACCGCAATAAGTGCTGTATTCTTCTTTCCGCCCCCGGCGCTCTGAGGATTCAGATTTTCATGATGCGGAGGAATATTAACCGACTGAGGTGGTCTTTTCTCAGCTGTCGGCACCTGTCTTGGGATTCTGGCCGCTCTTGGCGGAGTACGCTTTGCCGTGCTCGGGCTTTTGTTATCTTTTTCCGGGAATTTATCCATTTTACCAATCCATTCCGTACCGCTCTGCGGCACTGAATAATATTTTTTACTTTACAAGATCGTTATAGAATATGATCTCCTCCGGGAGGCGAAGATTAAGCTTATCCTTCGCCACTCTGATTATGTACTCCTCATCGATTGGAGTATTCAGATCATTCTGAAGTCTCTCGATATTTATATTTTTATCAAGCTTTTCTCTTTCAAGTTCAGCTTTCTTTTCTTCAAGTTCATTATATTCAAGCTGGATAGTTACTACGGTAACAAGGCAAAAAAGTATAAAAACTGCCGCAGCTATCCGAACAAAAAAATTAACTCTCTTTTTGTTATTCGCTTTCATTCTCAATCTTTTTCCTTTTTTCTTTTATCGCCAGTCTTACCCTATCCGAAATAAAAACAAACGGAAAAAGGATAACACACAATAACCGCTTAAGAATAAACGTGATAAAAAAAACAATTTTGTCCGATACAAATATTACAAACCGACCTATTGAATTATAATATGCCGCAAAACCTAAAACACTGCCTAAAAAAACGTAGAAGCGTATTATGCCGCTGCAGTACCGGTATATAAACACCGATAATACCACGGCACAGACAAGTGAAAAAAGTACATCTCCTAAAACAACAGTAATGTTTCTTGCTATACGAACTGCTTTCTCACTCATCTTTGGAAGCCGTTCAAGGAGCGGAGGATCCTTTGCTATTTTCTTACTCTTCGGTGAATTCCTGTACTGCACTCCGATAATAATACGGGTTATGCGAAAAATATCGTATATTGCGCCGAAAAATATCCCCATAAAAACGGCTCTCAAAAAGACGGCTGTCTGCTCCGAAAGCGGCATCATAAGCATAGAAGGACCGGATATCACCTTTTGCCTCCACCGAATAATCCGCTCTTCCCTTTTTTGTCTGTACTGAAATAGTATACCGAATCGATCTTCCCGTCAGCTGAAAGCTCACCGTTCTCAAGCGACAGCTTACCGATCTTCAGTTCAGCACCCTCTATTGCCATACCGCCTGCATTTGTTTTAAGAAAAACCGAGGTATCATCAAAAGAAATTACCTCTGTAACACCGCTGACATATATAGTTTTTCTGTCTTTGACCTGAAAACCGTGGGGGAGAGACATCTCCTTCTCTACGTTCATCACTATCACCTCGGAAATATTTGTAGGGTTATACTCCTCAGTACAAATATATTCCCGACTGCAGATATTATTCCGTGATTATTTCGTACAGACTGTCAGCTTCTTCCTTTCTCACCTGTTCTTTAACCTCAAGAACACGGAAGCGAAGTACCTTATCACCGAATTTGATCTCTACCAGATCGTCTTTTTTTATATCGTAAGAGGCCTTTGCACGTCTGCCGTTAACGGTAACGTGATCGGAATCGCATGCCTCATTTGCCACTGTACGGCGCTTGATTATTCTTGACACCTTAAGGAACTTGTCAAGTCTCATTTACTGTCTCCGTTCTGTAAAAAAATGAATACCTTTTACAATGCAGAAACCGGCAGTATGAGTTTAAAGTCATACTGCCGGCACCTCATCTGTTATTTATTGATAATTACTTATTGATTTCGTCCTTGAGAGTCTTACCAACAGTGAAGGCAATGTGCTTGGATGCAGGAATGGTCATAGCCTTACCGGTAGCGGGGTTTCTACCCTGACGAGCTGCTCTTTCTTTAACGTCAAATGTACCAAAGCCTACAAGCTGAACTTTGTCACCCTTCTTAAGAGAATCGGAAATAGCTGCTACGAACGCATTAACTGCTGCCTCAGCATCCTTCTTCTTGAGATTTGCTGACTTAGCAACTGCATCAACTAACTGAGTCTTGTTCATTGTGATCACCTTTCGTATTCTTATAATTTTACAATCAATAACCGAATTACTCCGATGTTTGATCATACATCTTGTTAGTAGTATAGCACTTTTGTGAAGATATATCAAGTGCTTTTAGCTTTTTTTCTCGCAAATTATCAATATTTTTTGTGTTTTTTTATAGTTTCCCACACTTCATCCAGCTCTTTCATTGACAAATCTGCTACATTTTTACCTTCTTCGGTAACTGCAGCCTCCATTGCCGCAAAGCGGGAAATAAACTTGTTTACAGCTGCACCGAGAGCCTTCTCACTGTCAACACCAAGTTTTCTTGCACAGTTTACCGCAGAAAACAGAAGATCGCCAAACTCCTCTTCAATGTTTTCTCTGTCACTGTTTTTGATAGCAGCCTTAAGCTCTGCAGTCTCTTCTTCAATTTTAAGAAATGCTTCTCCCGCGTCTGCAAAATCAAAGCCGACCTTTGCTGCCTTTTCTCCGGCCTTATCTGCACGCATAAGCGACGGAAGTGACGGAGGGATAGACAAAAGCGACTGAGTAGTTGTCTTTCTGGCCTTTTCCTTATTCTTTATCTGCTCCCAGTTTTTGAGCACCTCTTCACTTGTATCAGCCTCAACATCAGCAAATATATGAGGATGGCGTATTATGAGCTTTTTACAGATATCGTTCGAGACATCATCTATAGAAAAACGGCCGGCTTCCTCTTCCATACGGGCGTGAAAGACCACCTGGAGCATAACGTCTCCAAGCTCTTCGCGAAGGAGATCGGTATCCTCGTTATCAATAGCTTCAATGACCTCATACGTTTCCTCAATGAAGTTACCTCTGATGCTCTTGTGATCCTGCTCTCTGTCCCAGGGACATCCGTCCTCACCTCTGAGTATCTCCATAACAGTACACAGATCGGAAAAGCCGTATTTTTCTTTCTTAAGTAATTCTTTTGCCTTCTGATTCATTTTTTTACGTTCCTTTTTCTATTTAGAATTAAATAATCCACTTCGAATTTAGCTGTTTTTCGCTTTTTTGTTTAGAAATCCGGTAATTTTTTTTACCGTCGGCACAATTTCAAGCTCTTCCCTCGATATTCCTCCGATCATCAAAAGGAATCCGAGATAAATAATAGCAGCAAAAAACACCGAGATCAGCACCGAGATACTCTGACTAAAATATGAGCATAACAGACGATTTAAGAAATAGCCTGACACACCGCATACAGCACCGGAGACAGCTGGCTTGAGGATAATACCGGTCAGATCGAGCTCAGCTCCGGTATACTTAATTATAAAATAAATATTTACAATAGATGCCGCAAGATAACAAGCGAACGTGCTTATCGGCGTACCGTATATCCCCACAGACGAGCTGCCCGTAAGAAAATACCCGAGAGTAAGCTTTACCGCCGCTCCAACACCCATTGACAGTATAGGAATCTTTACCCTTCCCATTGCCTGTAGTGCAGAATTACAAACCGCCAGTATACACATAAAGAATACCGCAGGTGCCAGTAAAATAAGCATAGGTGCACCAAGGCAAGCTGACTGTGACGAATAAAGCATATCGAGCACCGGATATGCCATAAAAGCAAGTCCGAAGGTACAGGGTAAAGATATCACCGATGTAAGCTTCAGGCACATTCTGACAGAGCGGCTTACTGAAACAATATCACGTTTTGCCACAGCGGCAGAAATGATCGGAGCGGCAGAGTATGCTATTGGGTATATAAGTATAGGCGGAAGATTAAACATCGGTACAACAAGAGTCGTATAGTTACCGTACACGGCCATAGCCGCACCCTCTGTATACCCTATGTGCTCAAGTCGGTTGACAACTACCATAAGGTCAAGAACATTGGTCAGACTCATCACTGATGAACTGATGGTAACAGGAACCGCAATACCGATCAGACGGTTAAGTATAGGTCCTGTGCCTGCACCGGGATATTCCGCCTCAAAACTCTTTTCCTGCCGTGATATCATTTTTGAGATCACAAGAGAAAACATCCCTGCCGCGGCACCGATAGTAATACCAAGCGTCGCATAGGCGGCAACAAAATGCACCGCGTACCCACGTGCCGATGCCCAGACGGCAAGACATATCCCCACAGCCATTTTACCAAGTGCCTCAAGCACCTGTGAGACAGCGGTGGGGACCATGTTTCTGTATCCCTGAAAATAGCCTCTGTAAGCACCGGAAATGCAAATAAAAAGCAATGTAGGTGCTACGGCTATAATAGAGTATGAAGCATATCCGGCACCGATAAACCGTGAAAAAGGACCTGCAAGTATAAGCATCAGAGATAAAGACAGCGCACCGATAATCACCAGCACAATAAGAGATACTCTGAATATCTTAGCTATCTGTCTGCCGTTCTTTTCTGCACAGTTCTCAGAAACTATCATAGATATAGCTACGGGTATACCGGCAGTCGACAGCATATATAACCAGGTATATACTGTGTAAGCTGAGTTAAAATATCCCATTCCCTCGTCACCGATACAGTGCTGAAGAGGGATCTTAAACATAAGTCCTATGGCCTTTACAATAATATTTGCGGCGGTAAGCACCGCAACACCTGAGAAAAACCTGTTCAGCGTCTTTTTGTTTTCATTTTCCGGATGTTTTTTACTGCTCGAAAACTCCATCCGTGTCGGCAAAAAGCTTCACCCCGCATCAATCAAAATAATGCTGCTGAACTTCCTTAAAATTATATTTTACCTTCTCGATATCGATCGTCTTGTATTCTCCGTTTTCATAAAGCACGTTACCGTCAACCATAGTCATATATACATCACTTGACTTTACGGAATATGCGAACGTAGCGTCAAGGCTGTATGAAGGAATGGTAGAAACAGTATCGGTGTTTATGAGAACTATATCCGCTTTCTTTCCTACTGCGATCTCACCGCAATCGTCTCTGCCCTGAGACCTAGCACCGTTTAATGTCAAAAGAGGATACATCTCACAGGCACGGGTCTCGTCCGCACGTCTTGAAACGCCCTTGTGAAGTATTGCCGCAATACGCATCTCAGAAACTATGTCAAGCATATTGTTTGATGATGCTCCGTCTGTACCGAGAGCTACGTTCACACCGGCATCAAGCATACGGCGAAGAGGCATAACACCGCTGCCAAGTTTAAGATTGCTGACAGGATTATGTACTGCGGTAACACCCTTCTCTGCCATTATCTTCATATCGCTGTCAGTTACCCATACGCAATGAGCCGCACTGACCGGCACGTCAAAAACTCCGCACTTAAGGAAAAACTCTGCGGGAGTAACACCGTGTCTTTCGATACACGCAAGATGCTCGCTCTCTGTTTCTGACATATGAAGCTGAATAATAAGTTCTCTGTCACGGGCAAGCTCACCGATATATCTCGCTGAATTTTCAGTGTTAGTATATTCGGCGTGCAGAGACATATCAATTTTGATCCTGCCATTTGCCGCGCCGTGATACTCATCGGCAAGAGTAAGAGCTTCCTTTACTCTGATATTTTCTGACATATTCTCTACGGGATCAAAGCTGAGAACCGCACGGGCAAGGTTTGCCTTGATACCGCTCTCTATGACCGCTTTTGCAGTATCCTCGCATTTTTCATACATATCTGTAAAAGAAACCGTACCTGCAGCTATCATCTCAGCAATCGCAAGGGAGGAGCCTGCATAAATACTTTCGTGAGTGAGCCGCTCCTCTGCCGGAAATATCTTTTCGTGGAGCCATCTGTCAAGAGGCAGGTCCTCTCCGTACCCACGGAAAAGTGTCATTGCACTGTGGCAATGAGAATTGTAAAATCCCGCAGTAAGAAGCTTACCTGTGCAATCTAAAATTCTGTCAAAATCACCGTCAGGCATTTTATCGCCAATATAGCTTATAACGTCGCCGTCAACGGCAAGAAACTTACCCTCTCCTGTTATCGAGGGATCAAGTGCCATAACGGTTGCATTTTTAAAAAGTATCTTCATGATGTTACTAACCCTTACGTTTATATTCTCTTAACAGCTTCTGTAACAAGTGTCTCAAAGCCCGCCGCAATAGAAGCAGCGGTCTCAAGTACCTCCTCCTCGGTAAGAGGATTGCCCGTTATTCCCGCAGCCTTATTGGAAACACAGGAAATGCAAAGCACCTTTATACCGCAGTGAGCTGCAACAATAACCTCAGCCACAGTAGACATTCCTACAACATCAGCACCCATGGTTTTAAGTGCTCTTATCTCTGCAGGGGTCTCATACTGAGGACCTGCCATATATGCGTATACACCGCGTGTTACTGAAATACCGTATTCTTTGGCAATTACTTCTGCGGTATTCATCATTTCCCTGTCATATACGCTCTGCATATCCGGGAAACGGACACCGAACTCATCAAGGTTTGCACCGCGAAGCGGAGAGTCTGCCATAAATTTGATGTGGTCGGTAATAAGAACCAGATCGCCCGGATCAACATTGTCACCGATACCGCCGGCGGCATTGGTAATAATCATCTTTCCGATACCGAGAAGCTTCATAACCGCTACAGGATAAGCGGTCTGCCACATTTCCCAGCCCTCATAGTAATGAAAGCGGCCGTTCATAGCAAGGATCTTCTTACCTGCAAGCATACCGAACACAAGTTCACCCTTCTGATAAGAAACAGTGGAAACCGGGAAATTGGGAATATCTCTGTACGGAATAACAACCTTTTCAGTCATTTTTCGGACGATTCTGTCAAGTCCCGAGCCGAGTATTATTGCAATGTCGGGAGTAGAGCCTATAAGCCTTTTTATATATTCAGCACTTTCAGCATATTCTTTATATCCGCATTTTTCAAGCATTTCTTTTTCCTCTTTTTTTCCTATTGATTTACCCTAAAAATTCGTGGTACAGCGAGTTTTCCGGCAACATTTCCGGAGGTATGGGAACGATATCCTCAAAGCACTCCGCTATTTTTAGAGCGTGATCAATATATTTTCCGTTCTTATTAACCAGACTTAACACGTGAAGCAGCTCGTCTTTTATTATTCCAGCTTCATAGGGCATAATGGAATTAAGAAGGATATCACTTCTGTGACAGTATGGTATCATATTTTTGTCCTCATTGTCACACACGCTGGGCCAAATATCGTAGGTAAAGTCCGGCTCTGCTCCTCTGAACTTGAAATCTCTGACTATTCTTCTGAGAAATCTTATCTGTCTGCCGCTGAATATTCTGCCGCCGATATTAGTGTCACCGTTTACCGAAATATATATACTTCTGTACTTGTGTGCAGAAAAAAGACTGACTATTTCGGGATACACTGCCTGTATTCCCTCAAAAATAACGATATCTCCGGGAGAAAGATCTATAGGACGCTTGCCGTTTGGTCTTCCTTTCTCAAAATCATATATCGGTATTTCCACATCCCTATGAATAAAAATATGCTCAAGGGTATCACTCAGAGAGTCAAGATCAATGGCGTTGACGGTATCAAAGTCAAGCCGCTCGTTACCGAATCTGTCAATAACCGTATCAAGCCGTGAATGTGCCTTGAAAAAGTCGTCGAAAGAGACCATATGAACGTTTTTACCAAGTGCCCCAAGCTCCGAAATAAGCTTTTTTGCTGTAGTTGTCTTGCCGGCACAGGTGGGGCCTGAGAGAGTAATATAGCTTATCTCATCATCCTCTGCCACAGACTTCCACGCCAGGTCAAGCTGGTGTTCAAAGTTTGCTTCACAATCAAGAACATATTTCCGCATTTCATCGGCATCTGAAAATTTATTAATATATTCCGTCAATCGTCAGTTGCTCCTTTCCCGTGCGATCACTCCTCGGATAAAAAGAATTTTTCTATCTCAAGGTTCTTTTTTGCAAGTGCGACATCTCTGTCTTCACTTAAATATTCGTATGGATATTTAGGGTTAAATATTCGTACTATCTTGGAATTTGTAACTGTAAGTCCGTCATTTCTTGTAAGTTTGGTAACGGCGCCGGCACCGGCACCGAATACGGGGTGTATCTCCTCCATCATAAAGATGTTGTAGAGGCCCTCAGCCCCCTCAAGTGCAAAGCCTACGTTCTCAAAATTACCGACTGTGTTCTTGTTACGGTACATATAATAAGGCTTGTATTTTGCATTTTTAGCCTTTACCTGAGAGTAGTCGACACTCATTCCGGTGTCACCGCCTGTAAGCGAGAATACGTCAGTCTCACTTCTGAGTATATCTGACGCCTTCTTTACACAGAAGGTATGGAACGTTATATTATCCGGACGAAGCTCTATTATCTTATCAACTGTTCGTGAGAAACTGATGAAATCTTCACCCGGCAGACCTGCTATCAGGTCGGTATTTATATGGGGGATCCCCGAATTTACCGCAATATCATAAGCTCTGTAGAAATCATCTACTGTATGATGTCTGCCGATATATTTCAGTACGTCATCGTTCAGTGTCTGGGGATTCACGCTGAAACGTGTTATGCCGTGCATTTTTGCTACAGCAAGCTTCTCAGGTGTTATTGTATCGGGGCGTCCGCCCTCAAGCGTATACTCCATAAGAGAGGATACGTCCACATTTTCCTCTATAGCACTAAGGAGAAAATCAAGCTCCTTTTCGCTGAGAATGGTAGGAGTACCTCCGCCGATATATACCGTAGCGACCTCAAGGCCTGCGCGCTTGATAGTAGTAAACATCTCAACTATCTCCCGCTTCAGCGCAACAAGATAGTCCGGGATAAGAGAAAGAAGTCTATCTGACGTATATGAAACGAAAGAACAATATGCACAGCGGGAAGGACAAAAAGGTATTGATATGTACACACTGCATCTTTTAGGCGGGAGCTTTTTAATTATTTTTATTTCGTTTGAAGCAACGTCGGTAACAAGAGATGCTTTCTTGGGATTGAGAAAATACTCTGAACGCAAAAGCTTTCTGGTCTTCTGAACGCCAAGTCCGGCAAGAAGATATTCGCTTGCCACCTTTGCAGGTCTCACTCCGGTAAGGATTCCCCATGAGGGAGTTACCCCAAAGAACTTCTCTCCTGCATCAAATATAGCCTTACCTGACGAAATCTTAGCGATCCTTCCCTTAGTAAATCCGTCTTTATATTCGGTAAAATTCTCGGCGGCAGACACTTTATCACCGATTTTGATAGAAACGGCGGTAAAAACACCCTCCTCACGCTCGGTAAGATTCAGGTCTACTATAGGCGTATCAGGTCCTGCCTCCTCACTTTCCGAAAATTTTGCACCCGGAAAGAAAAGCATACAAAGGGTCTGAACGTAATATTTGTTTATATTACCATTAACTGTAAGTATCATTTGCCTGCACTCACTTTTTTCTTAAAACTTCGCTGTCCATAACTATTGTGACCGGACCGTCATTAAGAAGATCCACCTTCATATCTGCACCGAATTCACCGCACTCAACGCGAGAAACAACACCGCGGACACATTCAATGAAATACTCATACAGTCTGCTTGCCTTCTCAGGCGGGGCAGACAAAAGGAAATTCGGTCTGTTTCCGTGGTGATAATCTGCATACAACGTAAAATTTGAAATAACGAGAAGCGAACCGCCAACATCACCGAGGGCGAGGTTCATCTTTTCATTATCATCCTCAAAGATTCTCAGCTTAGCAATCTTTGCCGCCAAAAGCTCAGCATCCTTTTCGTCATCCTCCTGGCCGACACCAAGCAGAACAAGAAAACCGTTGTCTATACTTCCCTTTATTTTTCCGTCAATAGTTACACTTGCACGGGTAACTCTCTGAATTACTGCTCTCATAAATATCTTTTCCTTTACGATCAGGTTCTTCCTCTGTAAATGTCATCAATGCCCTTTATACCCTTGAGACGGGCAACTATACTGTGGCAATGCTCAATGTTCTTGCAGGCGACTGTGATATTCAGTACCACAGTATATGCGGTTCTTTTCATAGTGTTTATCTGAAGAAGCGGAACCTTCATTTCCGCAAGAAGAGTGGATATATCTGCAATAAGAAGCGCTCTGTCCTCTGCGTGTATCTGAAGAACGACCTCATACATATCCTCAACGGCAGATGACTGGGAAACAGAGGATTCCCAGTGG
>JAFQUL010000241.1 GCA_017408535.1 Clostridia bacterium | reverse complement strand
GCATTGAGTTTTGAACATCTAGTATGGATGCTTGAAATTCTAGGAGAGTTTTATCTTGAAAAGGGAGAAAAGGAAAAATCTAAAATACAGTATTCTCAAGCCATAAAGGTACTGAAAGCATTTGAAAATGACTTTGATACTGAGTATACACGCAGCAAATGGGATTCCCAAAAGATAGAGGAACTTGAAAGCAAACTGTCTTTGATCTGTTAAGGCGTTTTAGAGTGTCTTGTTTCAGAACAATGTCATATTAAAAATGCGGAGATGAGTCATAACTCATCCCCGCATTTTTAGACAAATACTTAAATTATTTCGTGGATTCTTCAAAATCCTTAACTGCTGTATCCTGGATGGACCGCAGAAGCTCGGGAGCTTTGCCACCAACAGGCTTTCCGTCAATCTCCACTGCCTCAAGACAGAAGGAGCCGGAGCTTGAGACGATCACCTCATCAGCATTCATCAACTCGTCAATGCTAAAGGGCTCTTCGCACACAGGTATACCGAGCATACCGCAGAAGCGGATAAGGTTGGCTCTTGCAATACCGGGTAGAATAAGATTGTCGGTGGGGGCGGTGCGGAACACACCGTCCTTGATAATGTGGACGTTGGAGTGAGCACATTCGGTAACCCTGCCGTCGCGGTGGAACACCGTCTCATCACAGCCGGCAAGAGCTGCGGCGTCCGATGCCATAACTGCGGGGATAAGGTTAAGGGTCTTTATATCACAGTGAAGGAATCTGGTGTCCGGCATAGTTATAAGCTTGAGCTTGCGGTTGATGGCCTGAGTCTTGGCGGGACGGAGCATCACCCACAGGTTACCGGGGACAAGGGGACGGGCGATTGCATGATTTCTCGGGGCGGTACCGCGTGTCAGCTGCCAATATACGAACTGTTCACCGTCATCCACTTTTGAAACGAGATCACAGAGCAGTTTCTTGAGCTCCTCCTTTGTGTGGGGGATGACCATTTTCAGCTTTTCCGCGCTGGAGAAAAAGCGGTCAATATGAGCGTCAAGCATGTAAATTTTATGATTTTTTGAGTAGGTTGCGTCATATACGCCGTCACCGAAGTAGCACACTCTGTCATTCATGGGAATGACCATGTTTTCGATGAGATCGTATTTACCGTTATAGTAACCGAGGTCTTTCATAGATAACACATCTTTTCTTAAAGTAAATTTCCCGTTTAGTTTATCACTTTTTTGGGATAAAGTCAACCTAATTATAAATATATTCTAATTACCTTAATACTTGACAAACTGCCGAATCTATGGTATTATGAATCAAAGATAAACAAAGGCTGTGAAAGGGAAGAGTACGCAGAGTATTCGAGTCAGAGAGAGTCCCGGGTTGGTGTAACGGGATATTCGGATCCTGCAGAAGGTAGCCCCGGAGCCGCGAGGGTGAACGTTATCAGTAGTTCTCGCCGTTATTTCCGCGTTAAGGAAAGGGGAATATTCGTTCCTGTGAGTGCGTGCATCTGCACGAAGTTAGGTGGTACCGCGGTCTATCCGCCCTGATGGCTTTCATCGGGGCGTTTTTATTTTGTTTATCTAATATTATATACTGAAACGGAGAAAAAGTATGAGAAAAGAATTGCCGAAGACTTATGATCCGTCGGACTTTGAGAGCAGAATCTATGCCGACTGGATGAAGAACGGCTATTTTACGCCGAAGGAGAACAGCGATGCGCCTAAGTTCTCTATAGTTATTCCTCCCCCCAACGTAACGGGACAGCTTCACATGGGTCACGCTCTTGACGAGACTCTTCAGGATATCCTCGTAAGAGCAAAGCGTATGCAGGGCTTTGACACCCTTTGGGTTCCCGGTACCGACCATGCGGGAATCGCTACTCAGATCAAGGTCGAGCAGGAGATGCGTGAAAAAGAGGGACTTACCCGTCATGATATCGGCAGAGAAGCTTTCCTTGAGAGAGTATGGGCGTGGAAGGCAAAGTACGGCAGCAGAATAATCGAGCAGCTTCAGAAGCTCGGTTCCTCCTGTGACTTTACCCGTGAGCGCTTTACTATGGACGAAAACCTTTCTGCCGCTGTTAAGCGAGTATTCGTTACCCTTTATAATAAGGGGCTTATTTACAGAGGTCTCCGTATTACCAACTGGTGTCCTCACTGTATAACCGCACTTTCAGACGCTGAGGTAGAGCATAAGGATATAGACGGTAATTTCTGGCATATCAGATATCCTATCAAGGATTCCGATGAGTACATTATCATCGCTACTACCCGCCCCGAGACTATGCTCGGTGATACTGCCGTTACCGTAAGTCCTGATGACGAGGAGAAGGCAAAGTACGTAGGCAAGACGGTAATCGTTCCTCTTGTAGGACGTGAGATCCCGATAATTGCTGACGAGGCGGTAGAGATAGGCTTCGGTACCGGATTTGTAAAGGTTACTCCTGCACACGACCCTAATGACTTTGAGACCGGGCAGAGACACGGACTTGAGAATATTATCGTTCTTGACGATCACGGCGTAGTTAACGAGGCAGGCGGAAAGTACTGCGGCCTTGACCGTTTTGAGGCAAGAAAGCAGATAATTGCCGACCTTGAGGCAGGCGGATATCTTGAAAAGGTGGAGCCCCACTCTCACGCAGTTGGACACTGCTACCGTTGCGGTACCGTTATCGAGCCTATTGCCTCCAAGCAGTGGTTCGTTAAGATGAAGCCTCTGGCTGAGCCTGCTATCGACGTTGTAAAGACCGGTGATATCTCCTATATTCCCGAGAGATTTACCAAGATATATCTTAACTGGATGGAGAACATCAAGGACTGGTGCATTTCCCGTCAGCTCTGGTGGGGACACAGAATTCCCGCATACTATTGCGACGACTGCGGAGAGATAGTTGTTTCCGAGACCGATACTACGGTATGTCCCAAGTGCGGCTCGCATAAAATGCATCAGGAGGAGGACGTTCTTGATACCTGGTTCTCTTCTGCTCTTTGGCCCTTCTCAACTATGGGCTGGCCAAACGAGACAGAGGATCTTAAGAAATATTATCCTACCTCCGTGCTTGTTACCGGTTACGATATAATCACCTTCTGGGTATCCAAGATGATATTCATGGGTATGGAGTTTATGGGCGAGAAGCCCTTCTCACACGTATTTATTCACGGTCTTGTAAGAGATGCTCAGGGACGTAAGATGTCCAAGTCTCTCGGCAACGGTATCGATCCTCTTGAGATCATTGAAAAATACGGTGCTGACGCACTCCGATTTGCTCTTGCTACCGGCAACTCCCCCGGAAACGATATGCGCTTCTCGGATGAGAAGATAGAGTCTGCAAGAAACTTTGTTAATAAGCTCTGGAATGCGGCACGCTTCGTGCTTATGAATCTTTCGATCGACGAGATCAAGCTTCCCGAAAAGGATAAGCTGGCAACTGAGGATAAATGGATCCTCTCCAAGTTCAATAAGCTTACCTCTGTTGTCCGTGCATCTCTTGATAAGTATGAGCTTGGTGTAGCACTTTCCGAGTTGTATGACTTTATCTGGGATGTATTCTGCGACTGGTATATCGAGCTTGCAAAGGCGCGTCTTTCAAACAAGGATACCGATGAGAACACCGTTGCTCAGAACGTTATCGCATACGTTCTCGTGGGTACGCTTAAGCTCCTTCATCCTTATATGCCTTACGTTACCGAGGAGATCTACGGCAGTCTTCCTCACGATGAGAGTGAACCGTCTATTATGATCTCCGCTTATCCCGAGTACTCAGAGGATCTTGAGTTTGCCTTTGAGGAGAGCGAGATGAGTAAGATAATCGACGCTATCCGTGCTATACGTACCCGCCGTGCGGAGATGAACGTTCCTCCGTCAAGAAAGGCAAAGGTCACCGTTGTTACCAAGTATCCCGAGACCTTTAGCGCGGCTGAGCCCTTCTTTATGAGACTTGCATCTGCCTCCGGTCTTGAGATCGCCGACAGCTGTGAGGGTGAGGGTAACGTACAGATCGTAACCGATGCGGCTACTGTTTATATTCCTCTCAGCGACATCGTTGACACCGAGGCGGAAAAGGCACGTCTTGACAAGGAAAAGGTCAAGATCGAGGGTGAGATCAAGCGCCTTGAGGGTAAGCTTTCCAATGCAGGCTTTGTCGCAAAGGCTCCTGCTGCAGTTGTTGAAGGTGAGAAGGAAAAACTCGAAAAATACCGTGACACTCTTGCGGGAATACTTGACGCACTGTCAAAGCTTTGATCTTTTGTCAAAATATACGGAAAAACAAAAGATATCGGGCAAAAAATATTATAATCTACTTGAAAAATAAGTAAAAACAATATATAATACATTTGTATAAATGTATTCGAACCCGAATTATTTATTTTTACATTTTATCATATTGGAGGTATTTCAAAATGGGATACGGAAAAGGTGAAACTATTCGCGTAGGTATTATCGGTTGCGGCGGCATTGCTAACGGAAAGCATATGCCCAGCATCGCAAAGCTTAAGAACATCGGTATTGAGATGGTTGCGTTCTGCGATATCGTAGAGCAGAGAGCTATCGATGCAGCTAAGAAGTTCGGTACTCCCGACGCAAAGGTATATACCGATTATAAGGAGCTCCTTGCAGATCCTACTATCGATGACGTACACGTATGTACTCCTAACCGCTCTCACAGCTTCATTACCGTTGACGCTCTCGAGGCAGGCAAGAACGTTATGTGCGAGAAGCCCATGGCTATGAACTATGAGGAAGCTAAGAAGATGCTTGACGCTAAGAACCGCACCGGTAAGTCTCTTACCATCGGTTATCAGAACCGTCAGACTCCCGAGCACCGCTACCTTCGTGACCAGGTTGAGAAGGGCAGATTCGGTGATATCTACTATGCAAAGGCTACTGCTATCCGTCGTCGTGCCGTTCCTACCTGGGGCGTGTTCATGAACGAGTATGAGCAGGGCGGCGGTCCCCTTATCGATATCGGAACCCACTCTCTTGACCTTACTCTTTGGATACTTAACAATTACAAGCCCAAGTACTGTGTAGGTACCACCTACCACAAGCTTGCTGATCTTCCTGCTGATATGCGCGGTAACGCATGGGGCAACTGGGAGCCTGAAGAGTTCACTGTTGAGGACTCTGCTTTCGGTTTCATCGTAATGGAGAACGGTGCTACCATTAACCTTGAGGCTTCTTGGGCTCTTAACACTCTTGACGTTCGTGAGGCTACTCTCTCCTTCTGCGGTACCAAGGCCGGTGCTGATGAGATGGGCGGTATTCGCATCAACGGTGTTGAGGACGGTCGTCCCTACGTTAACAGAATCGAAATGAGCGGCGGCGGTGTTGCATTTAACGATGCTGTAGGCGATGAGGATGATTCTGTTCGTGAGCAGAGAGTATGGTACAACTACCTTCGCGGTGAGGGTGAGCTCTTCGTTAAGCCCGAGCAGGCTATCGTTGTAACTCAGATCCTTGAGGGTATCTACGAGTCCGCTAAGACCGGTAACGCTTACTTCTTTAAGGACTAATTAATATCAACGTTACATACCAATTTGAAAGTTGCCGAGCCGTAAAAACGCGGCTCGGCGGTTTCGGATTTAGCTGTAAATTATTAAATACGAGGTACATTTATTATGAATATGTGTATTGCACTTGCCAACCTGTTTGGCGACAAGAGCCTTGACGAGACTCTCAAGCTTGTTAAGAGCCTCGGTTTTGATTTCGTTGAGATCGGTTGCGGCGGATATCCCGGCAAGAGCCTCTGCAACACTCAGGAGCTTCTCGCTGACGAGAAGAAGCTTGAGGAGTTCAAGGCTACCTTCGTAAAGAACGATGTTAAGATCGCTGCTCTCGGCTGTCACGGTAACCCCGTACATCCCGATAAGGCTATCGCAAAGGTGTTCCACGATGATTTCATCGACGGTTGCCTTCTTGCTGAGAAGCTTGGCATCGACACCATCGTTTGCTTCTCCGGTTGTCCCGGCGGAAGCCCCGAGGATAAGACTCCCAACTGGGCAACCTGTCCTTGGCCCGAGGATTTCCTCGGTATTCTTGATTACCAGTGGAACCAGGTTCTCATTCCTTACTGGAAAGAGACCGCAGCTTTTGCAAAGGCTCATGGCGTAACCAAGATCGCATTTGAGATGCATCCCGGCTTCTGCGTATATAATGCAGAGACTCTTCTCAGACTCCGTGCAGCTGTAGGCGACGTTATCGGCGCTAACTTCGATCCTTCTCACCTTATCTGGCAGGGTATGGATCCTGTTGCTGTTATCCGCGAGCTTGAGGGTGCTATCTATCACTTCCACGCAAAGGATACTAAGGTTGATCACTACAACACCGCTAAGAACGGCGTTCTCGACACCAAGCACTACGGCGACGAGATCCACCGCTCTTGGGTATTCCGTGCTATCGGCTACGGTAACAACGAGTCCTACTGGAGAGACATTGTCAGCAACCTTCGTCTCGTAGGTTATGACAAGGTTATGAGTATTGAGCATGAGGACAGCCTTATGACCACAATGGAAGGTCTCGGCAAGGCTATCGACTTCCTTAAGCCCATTCTTATGACTGAGCCTAAGCCCTCCGGAATGTCCTGGGCATAAGCTTTGGCTAAATAAAAAATTTCAGCGTGTATGTCACCGTAAGGCGGCATACCCGCTGTTTTTTATTAACTTTTATCTTTCATAATGTCAATAAATTATAAATTTTTTGAGTTTGTTATATACAAATAAAAAAGCTTGTGATATAATATATAATAAGTTATAATATAATTACCCAAGCTATAAATATTAACGGCGGCAACATGCCACAGAGGATAGAGGACAATATTATTTATGGAAACAACAGAAAAGAAGAAGGGACCCGCAGGTGGTGGTAAAGCACGCAACCACCGCAAGGACGGGAAGAACTTCAAGCAGGGCAGAAGTGTCCAGCCCCAGCGGTCAAAAGCTGAAAAAACTGCTGAGGGAAAGATAAAAAACGATAAAAGACAAAGCAACGGAACTTTTCCCGAGAGCAAGGGGCAGAAGAACCGTTCCTTCAGACGTGATCGCAGAGATTATGCTGAGGACAGTGATATCAGATCTTATCACAATGATTATACACCGCATTTTGATACAGACGATGATGAGATGCCCGGTGTTTATGAGCTGTCTGAGAACAAGAGACTTTTCCGTGCAGAGGAAAGCGGTATAGTCGTTGGCAGAAATGCGGTAAGAGAGCTTCTTAAATCCAACAGAGCAATAGATAAGCTTCTTGTAAGACGAGGCGACAGAGAAGGGTCTATCGTAGTTCTGGTGGCCGAGGCGGTAAGCCGCGGCATCCCGGTTGTAGAAGCTGACAAAAACAAGCTTGATGCGCTGTCCGGTAATGCTCCTCACCAGGGAGTTATCGCAATGGCGGCAGAGAAGGAATACGTCTCTGTAGATGATATTTTGAAAATAGCAAAGGACAGAGGAGAAACGCCTCTGATAGCAATAGCAGACGGTATAGTGGATCCCTACAATCTCGGTGCTCTTATCAGATGTGCCGAGGGTGCGGGTGCACACGGACTGATAATTCCCAAGAGACGTGCGGTCGGGCTTACTCCCGTAGTCAGCAAGGCTTCTGCCGGGGCGGTAGAGCATCTTGCCATAGCAAAGGTCTCAAATATTTCTTCAACAGTTGAGGAGCTTAAGAAAAAGGGAATCTGGACCTATGCCGCAGAGGCTGAGGGTATACCGTATTACGATACCGATTTTTCCGGACCTGCCGCGATCATATTCGGCAGCGAGGGTAACGGAATACAGGATAACGTAAAGAAAAAATGTGATTTTATCGTTTCTATTCCGATGTACGGAAAGGTGAATTCACTGAACGTATCTACAGCCGCATCGGTGCTCCTGTGTGAGGCAGCACGGCGGCACAGAAGCAAGAAATAAACTGACGATTGTTAATCATATCTTTTGACGGAGGAAAACCGCGTAATCGCGGCGCTTAATCTAAATGGAAAAGAAAGATAACGGCAGAATAAACGATACCGGAGACGATATGTCTATTGAGGAACTCCTTCGCGGACTTTCTGAAGTAAGCTCTTCTGAAAAGAAGGAGCCTGCTCCTACTGTTGAAAGTGATCCCGAGATCGAGGAATTGCTCAAAAAATATATTACCGAGAGCGAAGCTGAAAAAGCGGAGGATATCCCTGTAATGGAGGCTCCCGACTATGACGGAGATGAGAGCTATGCCGAGGAGGAGCCTGCTCCTGTTCGCAGTATGCGCTTCAGGATCAAGTCTCACACCAGAAACGGTGTAGAACTTGTTCACAGAAACGTTGCATCAGAGGCGGCAGCCGCAGTAGCTGTGGATATGCTGGCCGATGCTGTGATCGCCGAGGTCGCCAAGGAACCCCAGCCTGAGATCTCCCAGCCGATATCCGAAGAGATCCCCGAGCCCCTCGTAGAAGAGCCGGAGGAGGATATTATCCTTGAAGATACAGTTTCCGCTGATGAGTCAGCTTTCGGAGATGAGAGCAGTGCTGAAGAGGAGATCGAACCTGCTCCCGTAGAGGAGTTTGACGGAAATATTTCCTTTGATGAGCTTGAAATGACAGGTGACATTCCTGTGGTGATTCCCGTAGAGTCTGAGCCTGAGACTGAAGAAGAGGTTGAAGAACAACCCGAAGCAGTTGTTAACGATACACCTGCAGACGAGTATGCCGATGCTTATTCAGACGAACAG
>JAFQUL010000240.1 GCA_017408535.1 Clostridia bacterium | reverse complement strand
CTTCCCCGCTGGGGAAGGCTACCGCTGCGGCGGGGACTATGTAAAGCTAAAAGCTTTTTCGAACCACGGGCTTAGCCCGTGGTATTCGTTATACAAAAAAATTCCCGGCATACAGTTTTCGCTGTATGCCGGGATATTTTTACCCGGTATTATATTCCGAAAGATCACTCTTCGGTAATACGTCCGATCTCTTCAAAGGGGATCTTCTCAAAGCCGTTCTTGTATGCCTCTGCATCCTCTGAGAGAGTACAGTCGCCGTTATCAAAATTCGGGATCTGTGTACGGTCAAGATCGGTAAATATCAGGTTGTTTTCGACAGTACTCATATTAAGTACCTGATAAGCAGCCGCTAATGCCTCGTGAGACCCTCCCGACATTTCGTATAACATATTATTTCGAATAATATTATTTGCCGGATTACATGATAGATTTAAGTCGTTAACGTCACCGCTGTATCCCTCTGCATATGGGATTATATCACCGTATCCGGGGAATTTCTCCACCCATGCGGGAAGAGCCTGCTTCTCTGCAAGAACCTCTGCCATTTCAATAGCGTGCTCCCAAATATTTCCCGAATATATACCGCCGCGGGCACGGTCATCATAGCATATGAAAGCACTCTTATAAGCATAACCCGGGTTAATAATAAGGTTGTTTTCTATAACGTTGTCCCTGCCGCCGCCCACATTGATTCCGCATGAAGTGATATTGGCGATAATATTACCGTAAGCCGTCTGCCCGGACAGACCGTCATCCCAATAAATTGCGAATGCCATGGCATATTCACTGCCGCCTATATCATGAATATAATTGTAACGGATAATCGTGCCGTACCGATCAAGGCGGCGTCCGGCATAAAGAGCTCCGCAATCACTGGTCTCAAAACATACATCGTATACCTCATTATATTCAATCACATTATCCGGAGCCTGCCAGGTTATAGCCTGATGAGGCGCATCGTGAATTTCATTATGAGATACGGTAACACCACAGCCTAAAATAGACACTGCCTCCTCATAGGTTCTGCCGAGCTGAGCCCAACGGTATATATGGTTGTTATATACCAGATTATCTGAGGGAGTAAGGGTATCAAGATTACCGCCGCTGACAACGATCGCACTATCACCTATACAGAATATTTCACTGTTCTTTACGGCAATGTCCGAACCGTTTATCACGATTCCGTTCCTACGGATACCATTGATCTTACAGTTGTCTATGGTAATATGATCTCCGGAGATAGTGATACCGTTCACTCTGGTTGCGGTAAAATAAATACCACTGAAAGTAACGAATGAAAGATCGGTTCCGGAGATAAGATTTTTGTCTGAAACAGAGACAACGAGATAAGCAGTCTCAAAATCTTCTGTGGGATAGTGATACAGAACACAATTCTCACGGTCTATATAGTATTCACCGGGCGCATCGGTCTCAGCAAAAACGTTATAAAAGTAAAACCTTCCGCCGTCTTCGATACCGTAATTATTTTTCTGAGCCATAGTCACCGTTGCTGTGTCTGCATCTATATTCGCTATCGGGAAGGAACCGTGTGCCCAATCATAACTGAGATAAGCGGATATGTGTATATCCTCAGTCTGCCAGTTTGTTGCTCTTTCCTTAACAGTTTCCTTGTATTGATCTTGGACAGTAAACACGGTAACGTCATCATTCTCCCCGACATGAAGGAAGTTCTCCTCCGCGGTTACATTGGGATAACGGGAAAGTTCCATTCTTTCGCCGTTGATGAAAAGCTCTGCCTGACCGATACCGGTTCCCCCCTCGTAAGAAGAACCTTTGGAGTCAAAACCGTGAGAATAAAGCTTTCCGATATTCTCAGTGGTGATCCCATATTTAGAAAGGTCAGCCTTAAGCACCTTGTCCTTTGCGGTCCCGTCGATCAGCTTAGCCTTTTCTGAGTCGCTGAGAGGCTCAAAATCCGATGCTTTGAGAGTTATACCGCCGGTAAATACTGCACCGTGTTTCTCTGCCGACATATATGTTATGGGGCAAGCCTCTGTACCGGAATCCTCTGCTGTAAAGGTAACGGTATCCATAGTTGAGTACTCGCCGGATGCGAGAAGAACGGTAATTCCGCCCGCGGGCAGGCCTTCTCCGCTCTTCATTTCGCGGATCTTTGCCTGTGCCTCGGAGATGCTCTTAAAGGGTGCGGCATCAGAGCCGTCGCCACCATCTCCGGCAGTCGGGTCTACGTAAATAACGGTACCATCTACCGTGGGCCATTTTCCGTCATCTGTGGGTGCTGTTGTGTCTGCAGGGTCGGTATCCACAGGTAATGTGGTCTCAGCCCCGGTGCCGTTACCGGTGTTACATCCGGTGAGTAGCAGTGAAGCTATAAGACTGCAGCACAAGAGTGCTTTGATAAAAGCTTTCATTGTAATTTCCTCCGTGTGGAATAAAAGAGTGTTTTTTGCAGTATGAAATTAATTCTTTGCTTCAAAACTGATGTTCAGGTGATATACGTCATTGTCTGATGCGTAAATCAGGCATTCTACAGAGTCGCTATTTTGTGAATCACCGATAAAGAATCCGTCAGCGGCAAACTGGCCAAGATCCTTCTTTACTGCCAGCTTCCATCCGTCCTCGGTCTCGCAGTATACAGAGACATAAGCCTCTCCGCCCTCGGGATATCTGCCGTTGTATCTGAGTATACTGTAACCAAGGTTCTCAAAATCTCTTTGCAGGTTACAGGTAACGAGATACAAAGTTCCGTCCTTAGTCTCGGCAATTCTTATCGAATCGTTTCGTGTAAGTCCATCTATCTTAAGCTCATCACGTGACAGAAGCTCGCCGTTCTCGTATACCGCATGATAGTGCTTCAGAGTGTCTGCGATAAGCTCGGGATTTCCGGCTCTGTCCTTATCGTCAAGATCAAAATGATAGGATGCGTAGATAACGTTAAGCTTTCCGGTAGAATCAAGATATACGTCGTTTATCTTAGCGATCGACCATATTCCCTCTGCTCCTTCAGCCTCGTAGGGAGCTTCAACGTCAATACACTGCATAGAGGTCGCGTCGCTGACGTCTGAAATGTAGAAAAGCATAATGGAATCGTCTATGTTATCCAGATAGCCGTTGTACTCAAGCTTTCCGTCCAGATCCTTGCCGGTGACGTTTCTTGTGCTTACCATATATACGCCGTTCTTGCCGTCACTTAAAGTATAAATGCCGTCGTAGGTGCCGATAAGCTCACGGTCAGTTTCATAGCTAATGGCATTTTTCATCTTGAAGGTCATTTCTTCGGGGTCAAGCAGGTATCCGTTAAAACCAGCGGTGCCCTCCGCCAGAGCGGAAATGCAGTACTTGTCACCGGTTCCGGGAATAGAAATAATACTCATCTGTCTGGGCAAAAGCTTATTTGTAAGGATAGCGGTAAGCTCGTGAAGGGTCACTTCATCGGTAGCGGTATCGATAAAGTAAGCATGGCGTCCCTCGGGG
>JAFQUL010000239.1 GCA_017408535.1 Clostridia bacterium | reverse complement strand
TCTGTTTTTTCTTCTTTTTCTTTTTCAGTTCCTCTGGGCTGAGGTTTTCTTTTGTGACTTGCTTTTCTTTTTTCATTATTGCCGCTCCTTCCCGAAAATCATCAGTAATTTCCGTTTGACAAAATAAAAAACCGCTTGAAGAAAAAAATATCTCAGTCTACTACATATTATAACATTTACAGATAATCTTTTCAAGTCAAATATACAATTAAGGGATACAATAATTTAGACTAAAAGGTAAACTTTTTTTGTCTTTCATTGACAAGTCAGTAATAAAGATATATAATGTAATTTGCCGTATTCCCGATTTTTGGTATGCGGGCGACAACAATCTTGACAACTCAACAAATTGTGATATAATAAAATGAGTTAATTATGTGTGCTCGGCTACCGAGCTGAGTACAGCGGAGGATATATACGATGAGAATGATAAATAATCTCAAGGCTGACCCCCCGAAGATAATAACCGATCTTCGCCACCTTATAGTCTCAAGCAAGGAGGCTTTCGGTGAGAAGTATATCTACACCTACAAGGAACAGGGCGAGATAAAGAATTATTCATATAACGATCTTCTCGACAATATGAATTATCTCGGCACAGCCTTTGCCAAAAGAGGTCTGATGGGTAAGCACATCGCCGTTATCGGTGAGCTTCATCCCGGTTGGTTCAATACCTACATCACCACCGTCAACGGCGGCGGTGTTATCGTTCCCTTCGATAAGGATATCGACGAGGAGCATCTTATAGACTTTATGGAGCTGGCAGAGGTATCTGCGGTATTCTACACCGAGTGCTGTAACAACCGCATCCTCTCTCTTGCCGACAGGCTCCCCGGAGTTGAGCTGTTCGTTTCCATTGCTCCCTGGAGCGAGAAGCTGACCTCTGACAAGCTCGTCGCCTACGAGGACCTTCTGGCTGAGGGTAAGGCACATCTTGAGTCGGGCTGCAGAGAGTATCTCGATCACGAGATAGATATGGAGAAGATGTGCGCGCTTCTCTTCACCTCCGGCACCACCGGCACCAGCAAGGGCGTTATGCTCTCTCAGAACAATCTGACTGCGGCTGTCAACGCATCCTGCCTTTCCATGTCCTACGACAGTAAGAACACCTTCGTGTCAGTTCTTCCCCCTCACCACTCCTACGAACTGACCTGCGGCAACCTTTCCATGATAAATATAGGCGGTTGGGTGTTCATCAATGACAGCATCAAGTACGTTATGCGTAACTTTGCATATTTCAAGCCCAATACTCTGGTTCTCGTTCCCCTCTTCGTTGAGACTATGTACAAGAAGATCTGGGACGAGATAAACAAGAAGGGCATGACCAAGAAGGTCAAGCTGGGCATGAAGGCGTCAAACGCTCTGCTTGCTCTCGGCATTGACAAGAGAAAGGAGATCTTCTCCCAGATCCTCGATGCCTTCGGCGGAAACCTTACCAGTATCGTCTGCGGCGGCGCACCCCTTTCCCCTCAGCTTATCAAGGATTTCTATTCCTTCGGTATAACCATACTTGAGGGCTACGGAATAACCGAGTGTGCTCCCCTTGTTGCGGTTAACTCCCCCGGCAAGATCCGCTTCCATTCCGTCGGTCAGCCTGTATACGGCTGTGAGGTCAAGATAGACAAGGCGGATGACGAGGAGGCCGGTGAGATCTTAGTCAAGGGCGGCAACGTAATGATGGGCTACTACAAGAATCCCGAGGCTACCGCCGAGGTATTCACCGAGGACGGCTTCTTCCGCACAGGCGACATCGGTTATATGGATAAGGACAACTACATATACATTACCGGCAGAAAGAAGAACGTTATCATTCTCAGCAACGGCAAGAACGTATTCCCCGAGGAGATAGAGGAGAGACTCAGCGACGTTGAGATCATTTCCGAGTGCGTCGTTATCGGCCGTAAGAATGAGAACGGCGACATCGTTATCACCGCAATTGCCGTTCCCAATATGGAAAAGCTTGAGGGTAAGAGCGAGGAAGAGGTCTACGATGAGGTTAAGGCGGCCATCAACGAGGCTAACCGTCACCTTCCTTCATTCAAGCAGGTACACGAGATCGAGATCCGTTACGAGGAGTTTGAGAAGACCACCTCCCGTAAGATCAAGCGTTATGCAATAAAATAATAATTAATCATATAATAAACATACGGAGGAACTAATGATGTTTGAAGAGGTCAAAAAGATACTTGTTGAAGAGATGCAGGTAAAGGAAAGCGACGTTACCCTTGCGGCTGAGCTTACCAACGATCTGAGAATCAACTCTCTTGAGCTTGCAGATATGGTGCTTATGTGTGAGGAGCGTTTCGGTGTTGAGATCAAGGACGAGGATCTCCCCAAGTTCATCACCGTCGGCGACGTTGTTGACTACCTTACCAAGAACGTAAAATAATAGGAAATAAAAAAAGAACCGGTATTGCCGAGACGCAGTACCGGTTCTTTTTTTATTCTGAAGGCTCAAAAATATGGATCCTGCCGGGGATAAAATTATATCTTCTCGGAGGATGGCGGTATTCTGTGAGCAGACGACGTGCGGCATCTTCCGCAGCCACACATTCACCGATTATATCCTGCTCGATGGTAGCGGCTATAAGTCCCTCGTCAACGTAGCGGGAAAGGGTCGGGGGAGTCTCAAAACCCACACAGCGGGTCTTCCCTCTCCAGCCGCATTTTATTATCGCTGCGGCGGCATAGGTCAGCATACCGCTGCTGCAGACCACGTAGTCGGGGGGTGTATCTCCCGCAACCTCGCTCATTCTAGAGGCGTATACAGACGATTTATACCTTGTGGGAATATTCTGAGGAGCGTCTATACTGCCTACCACCCTGTCCCCGGGAAAGTTATCGGTAAAGCCGCTGATACGGCATTTTGACAGGTCTGTGCCGCTCTCGATTATCAGAGCACGGCTGTCGGGGTTGCGGCTGAGAATGAACTCAGCCAGCGTCCTTCCGTCGCTGTATCCGTCAGAGGCAAAAATGAAGGAATTATCAAGCTCGGTATACTCACAGAGCTGAAAAACGCCAATGACGTCACGGTATTTTTCGAGATGCTCCTTTACCTCAACGTAAGTCACCGGAAGTATAAGAACGTTCACACCGCTCTCCGCCATCTCATCGATAAGAGAACAGATATCCTCTGCACTTGAGTGACCCGGATAGCAGGCCACGGCTTTTCTCGGATAGCTTTCTGCCAAAGGGGCATTCAGTGCCAGATAAGCCCCATGCCAGAAGAAGCCGGGAGTGGAGGGCAGTATTACCCCCACCTGACAGCCGCTCAACGGTTTTATTCTGTACCCGAAGGTCTCTGCGGCCTTTTTTGCCGCCTTCCACGTTTCGTAATCCACACCGGGACTGTTATTAAGAGCACGGCTTAAAACGGATTTGCTTATACCGCTTTTTTTAGCCAGCTCTACCAGAGTAATTCTGCTTATCAAGGGAAGATCACCCTCCTTTACGGCATTATACCGCTACTGTCACAAAATCAAAAAAATCAAACCTATAAGTGAGACTGCCGCCGCCGTTACCGTGTGCTTCTTCGGTTTTGATCCGCTGAGGGGCTCAAGGAGGAGAGACAGCACTATGATACCGCCGGTGACGATGGGATACTGTACCGATGCGTCCACATAGTCAAGGGCAACAAGAAGTATAAGATTGGCAACCGTATTCAGAATAGCCTCTGCACCCAGATAAAATACCGAGACCGCAGGACGGTTGAGCTTCAGTCTGACACCCTTTTTTCTGAAGATAAAGAGTATCACCGCGGACAGTATCAGAACGATCAGCTTTTCAAGCAGAGTAAATGCCGAGGGAGAAACCGCTATGCTGTCGGGGGCGGACTGATTGATCTTTGCAAATACCCCTGACAGACCGTTGAGAATGAAGACTCCCATATACCAAAAGGCAACTCCGCCTTTGTTTTTACCCTCACGCTTTTCCTTCTTTTTACCCGCCATCTCAAAATAGATGGCCGCTGAGAGCAGGAGCATACATACCGACTTCTGCCATGTCAGCGCCTCACCGTAAAAGAGAATGGCAAAGAGGAAGGGCAGAAGCGTTCCGCCCAGCTGTGAAAACAGAGAAAACACCGATAGATTCGCTTTTTCCAGCACCTTGATGGACATGAGGCTCATTGCGATCGCTCTCAGTCCGTGAAGGGTCGCAACAACAAAGGAAAACCACGAGAACTCAAAGGTCGTGCCCCCCTTGACGATCAGAAGGAGTATAGAAAAGACCGTTGATATAAAGCAACTGAGCATTGCCGTTCCGGCTGAGCTGCCCTCCCCCTTCTGAAACAGCTTCTTAAAAAGAAACTGCACCGAGAACAGTACCGTCGAGCCGGATATCCAAAGTAAATATATCATGAGAGACCTCCCGGAGAGGAAGTATCTGCTCTTTTTAATCTAACCACAATATTATTCTTTCTGCCTTACTTTATTTTCGAGTTAATTATAGCACATAAACAATTCCCATATAATGTTAACATT
>JAFQUL010000238.1 GCA_017408535.1 Clostridia bacterium | reverse complement strand
GTATCAAGATAGAATCCCTTGAATACAAAGGACAGAATACCTACTATGAGAATTACCAGAGAAATAATGAAAAATATTTTTTTGTTCTTTGCAAAATTAAAATTTCTCATTATTACGCCTCCTTTCCCATATCGGGTACAGGCAAATCTGCCTTAACTCCGTAAAGTGATACCCGGGTAATACGCATTCCTACAAATGCATAAAGCAGGAATCTGGTGAGCAGCACAGCGGTAAGCATTGAGAGCAGTACACCGATAAGAAGTGTTACTGCAAAGCCCTGAACAGAACCTGTGCCGAAATACCAAAGAACCACAGCGGCAATTATTGTGGTTATATTAGAGTCAACAACGGCGGAAAGTGCATTCTTAAAACCGCTGATGACCGCTGCCGTGGTGCTTTTACCGGCCCTGAGTTCTTCTTTTATCCTTTCAAAGATTACTACGTTTGCATCAACCGCCATTCCTATCGAGAGCACGATGCCGGCAATACCGGAAAGAGAAAGGTTGATCTGCATAACGCAGATTACTATAAAGAACAGTGAAGAGTAAGCGGTCAGAGATATACATGCTACCACGCCGGGAAGCCGGTAGATAATAAGCATAAACAGCATGACCATAAGTATACCGATACCTCCGGCAATGAGAGAGGTATCAAAAGCTCTTTCACCCAGAGACGGCCCGACCGCTTTAAGCTGTATCTCATTCAGTGAAAAAGGGAGGTTTCCTGCGCTGATGACCTCAGCCAGGTATTTTGAATCCTCTTCGTCAAAATATCCGGAGATGGAAATGTTTGCAGTGCTGAGAGCTCCGGATACACGAGGAGCGGAGAGCTCTTCATCATCAAGGCAGATAGCTATGTATCTGTCAGCGTAGGGAAGAGAAACGACGTATTTTGTGGCCTCATAGAATTTTTCCACCGCTTCATCTTTAAGTGTCAGCGAAACAAAATACTCGTTAAAGCCCTTTCCTGAGGGATCTCCGAATACCTGCCGTGCTTCCTTGACGTCAGCGCCTGTCAGGACCACGGTACCTTCAGCGTTGCGGAATTCCAGCTTCGCGGTAGCACCCAGCTTCTGTACCGCCTCTTCAGGATCAGAGATATTCGGTATCTCTACCTGAAGCCTTTTGTCTCCGACAAGGACTACCGTAGCCTCGGTATATCCAAGGGTGTCGAGACGGGATCTGAGCATAGTCTTTGCAGCTTCCATATCGGATGCAAGATCTTCGGGCTCTTCTTCAAGCTCCGCTTCATATACGATAAGTGAGCCGCCGATCAGGTCAAGCCCCTTGTTTATTCCGCCCTCGTCAAGTATACCCTTAAAGTTCCACGCACCAAAGAGTGAAACGTAAGTCACAGCACCGATGATCAGTACCGCGAGGACAAATATGAAAGTGCTTTTACTTTTTGTTTTGAACACGTTTTGACCGCCTTTCGGTAAGTTTATTTCATAGAAGATATTATATATCTTATTTTTCAGATTGTCAATTACAAGTGGAAAAGACAAAAAACAGGAATAGTCCTGTTTTTTTAGCTCTTATCCTTGAAATGACGGAAAAAATATAGTATTATATACAATATACAAAAATAAAGGACCCGGATGATCCGGGCCCAGATGGAGCTGGTGATGTGACTTGAACACACGACCTGCTGATTACGAATCAGCTGCACTGCCGACTGTGCTACACCAGCATAAGATGTCTCTGTAACATAGTGTATTATACTATAAAGCGTTATATTTGTCAAGCAAAATTATCCTTGCCGCTTTTTATGAAAGGACAGCTAAAATGATGAATTTATGCGATCTCCGTACTGTACGTGAGATTATGGAAAGGCACGGACTTAAGTTCCGCCATGAGTTCGGGCAGAATTTTCTGATAACTCCCGCCGTACCACAGAGGATTGCCGAAATGTGCTGTGACGATGCTGAGAGCTGTATACTTGAGATCGGTCCCGGTATAGGCACTCTTACTTGTTATCTTGCCGAGCGGTTTTCTAAGGTCACCGCTGTTGAAATAGACCGCGGACTTATTCCCGCTCTCGGTGAGACCTTGGCGGAATACGGTAATGTCAAGATTATAAACGATGATATAATGAAGGTGGATATAGAGAAGCTGGTTCGCGAGGAGTTCAGCGACCGCCGGGTATCTGTCTGTGCCAATCTTCCTTACTACATCACTACTCCCATCATAATGAAGCTTCTTGAATCGAACGTAAGATTTGATTCAATCACTGTTATGATCCAGCGCGAGGTAGCGGACAGGCTTACGGCATCTGCAGGGGACAGCGACTACGGTGCAATAACCGCGGTGCTCGGTTATTACGGTGAGGCTGAAAAGCTTTTTACCGTCAAGCCCGGTAATTTTGAGCCGCCCCCAAAGGTCGATTCCACTGTCGTAAGAATATCTCTTTATGATACTCCGAAGTATACCCCCCGGGACAGGGAGCTTTTCTTCTCGGTTATCAAGGCGGCATTTGCGCAAAGGCGCAAAACAATGCTTAATGCACTTTCTTCCGGACTTTCCGGATATGATAAGGCTATGATCTCCCGTGCTATAGAGGAAGCGGGACACAGAGCGGATATTCGCGGCGAGAGACTTTCTACAGCTGACTTCTGTTTGCTTTCCGATAAGCTCTACGAAATAAAAAATAATATTCAGGAGATATAGAAATGAAAAAAATATTCTTTCTCGGTAACAGTTATACTTATTTCAATGATATGCCGCTGATCTTTGAGAAACTTGTCGGAGGTGCCGGATACGATGTCAAGGTCGATAAGGTAACCAAGGGCGGCTGTATTCTCAGACGTTATCTTGAGAAGGGAGATGAGTGGGGTGACCGCTTCTTCAGCACCTTTGAGAGCGATAACTGGGACTATATCATTCTTCAGGAGCAGAGCAAGCGTCCCGCAGTTGAAGAGGACGAATTTGCATCTGCCGTTCATGAGCTTTGTGAGTTTGCAAGGTCAAAGGGTACGGAGCCTGTATTTTATCAGACCTGGCCCTACCGGGATAAGACCGAAAAGCTTGCCACAACCGAGTGCAGCTATGTGCAGTTTTATCAGAAGCTCAGAGATGCATACCGCAGAGCGGCGGCAAGGGAACGTGCGGCTCTCGTACCGGTGGGAGAGGTATTCTACCGGATTTCTCTTCACCATCCTGAGATAGACCTCCTTCTCCCCGATGATTTCCATCCCAATATATACGGCAGCTACGTTGCCGCAGTTATGTTTCTTTTCCACTTTTACGGCACAGATACCCC
>JAFQUL010000237.1 GCA_017408535.1 Clostridia bacterium | reverse complement strand
GTAAGCGATGCATCATTGAAATATCCAGGATTTTATGATATAATGTCTTTAAAGGAGGCGATTACGGGAAGGAAAATAAGCTGGCAGAACTATCAATGGAGTTTTCTGTGGATATTATCAACCTTGTAAAGCATTTAAAATCTAACCACGAATCTATTATTTCTAACCAAATCGGCAGAAGCGGAACGAGCATCGGTGCCAACATCCATGAAGCACAGTACGCACAAGGCAAGAAAGACTTTGTTTCAAAACTTGAAATTGCCTTAAAAGAAGCAAGCGAAACAGGCTATTGGCTTGAATTATTACACAAAACCAACTACATCGATGAACAATCATATAAAGCACTTTCTGCAAAATGTACGTCTTTGCGTGTTATGCTGATCGCTTCTTGTAGAACCGCTAAGGAGAATACAAAATGAAAATAGCGGAAATTTCTACTTTACTCAAACGAGAACTCTATGAAAACGACTATCAATACGGGTTTTGTTTTGATGGCAGAAAATACACGCCGAATTTTAAAAATGGGTTTGATGCAGAGTTTTTTAATCTATCAAAAACCGTATATCGCATTCAAGATCCGCAAAATACCAAGAAAGAAAAAATTGGGACGTGCATTGATGCGGTGATTATAATGAAAACCATTTTAGATGAATTAAATGTCCCAAGTAAAATTTGGCTACTTCATCATAATGTTAAAAAGACTCCACATACAATTTTGACCTTTGAAGCAGAAGAAAAAGTGGTCTATCTTGAACTGACACCTCAATCAAACAAACCGTGGTATGGTAAAGAAATATTATATGAGAACGAGCAAAGCTTTGTTGATAGTTTTCAAAAAGATGACTTTACAATTATTGAAGTAACTAATCAAATAATAATCGGATCTCATCCAGACTCGTTGCTACAGCATTTGCCGCAACAATATAAATAACCGTGATGTACTTTGGGGCGTTCTTACCCCTACATATACTACTTTTAGTCGCTCTTTCGCAGAAAAAAGCACTTGCTTCTGCAAGTGCTTTTTTCAACTAAATCCGCCTTTATTGGTGGGTGAGACCTGCTGAAGCAGATGAAATCCCCTGCGGGGATGAAATCCGCCTCGACGGCGGACGGGTGGATTCAATTTCATCTGAGGCAGTATGCCGAAGATTTCATCCGAGCTTGCGAGGATTTAATCGTGCGTAGCATGATTTCATTAAATACTTGGATTGTAATTTTATTCTATTAGCTCAAAAAGAAACGACAACTTTCGAAAAGGTAGCTTTGCCTCGCAAACCGTTGAATTTAATTGTTTTATGTTGTATAATACAAATATAAAGAGTAACAAATAGTTGGCGGATATACTGCCTGCAGGCATTTTCTGTCTGTCACCGGATATCAAATGTTTACTAAATTGCTAAATAGTGGAGGGAAATATGAAAGTACTAAAAATAGCACTTGCTTTTCTGATAGTATCTGCGACATTCTTTTCTTTTGCGTGTTCAAACGCGGCGGATGCTTTTGCTGACACGACCGAAGCTGATACAACTGCGGCAGAGGAAACGAAAAAGGAGATAGAAATGACAGAGGAGGTTGAGGACGGGGTGATGGTATACCGTGTAAAGCGATTTGAAAGTGCTGACGGTATAGACTGGCTATCTGTTCCCGGTGCGGCTATCGACACCTACAAGTGGGTAGAGTGCAGTCCCGTGAAGGCATACGCTCAGATGGTCTACGTTGAAGATTACGGCTTTGTTTGCCGCATGACAGCTCTTGAGACCGATCCCTTTGCCAGATATACCGAATACGGCGACCCTGCCTGCCTTGACAGCTGTCTTGAGCTTTTCGTATCCTTTGACGGAGAAAAATATGTTAACATAGAGGCGAATTCCGCAGGTGCGCTGTACGTGGGAATAGGTTCGTCAAGAAATGACCATACTCCCGCACACGAGCTGCTTACGGCAGATGAAATGATATCCGTCACTCCTACGCTGGAAGAGGATAAATGGTATATTACAGTTGACCTGCCACTTGATAAGCTGGGTAAACTGTATCAAAAAGCGATGACGGATGAGACATTTTCCACGGGATATACCTTCGGCGGAAACTTTTATAAAACAGAGAGCGCCGATAACGGAAACGAGCACTACGGAATGTGGAACGAGATAAGTTCAGACATTGCGGATTATCATCTTCCCGAGTTTTTCGGAAAAATTATTATTGAGTAGCCAAAAAGCTGCGGACACGTGTCCGCAGCTTTTTTGGTCTGATTATAGATAATCGATTCAGTTACCGAGAATCAGCAGCTTCATAATACCGAGACACTCTCTGAAGGTGCCTGTCATAAGAAGATCCCATCTGGTGTCCGCATGGAAGTGGCGGATATCCTCAAATCCCGCACGGTGTGCGATGATGCCGCCACGGAAGATGTGATACTCGTTCGTAATGAATGCAGCTCTGTATCCTTCACCCAAACGGCTGTCGAGTATCTTTTTGGTATAATTAAAATTCTCATAGGTACTGGTTGATTTATCCTCGCGGATTATCAGCTCCTCGGGGACACCGTGCTCGATCAGATATTTTGCCATAGCAGATGCCTCTGTTACCGTTTCTCCGTTTCCTTGTCCTCCGGTTACGGCAATATATGCATCAGGATTCTTTTCGTGATACCTCAGTGCCGCATCAAGTCTTGAACGAAGGGCAACGCTGGGTCTGTCTCCGCGGAGCCCCGCACCGAGAACTATCAGTACGTCCTCGTCGTAGTCTGTGTTATCGGCTGAGCCGAAAATGAGCAAGAAAAGAATGAAAGCAAACACAAGCATAAACAGAATGAAAAAAGCCGCACGAAACGGGAAGGGAATAAGCTTGTTTACTTTAGCGAAAAAGATGCTGTATAAGAGCAGAATGACTCCGAGTCCGAGAACAAGGATATTGCCTGCATTAAAATTCGTATTGAGCGTTACAAGTAGACCGTGTGCAGAAAGCACGGCACCGAAAAACAGAAGCAGAAACCGTATTATTTTGACTTTATTTATAGTACCACCGCCTTTTTTTACAATTTTACATCTTTTTTGTTATCAACAGATTAATTAGTTGTAAATTTACTGTCCTTCAACGTATTAAAGTGATTGACAAAAAAAGGTTTTGGTGTTACTATAATAATATGGATGTTTATGTCAAAATACGTCACATCCGTTTCGCGTCTTTTCAGCAAAGTATAACACATTATTAAGGAGACAAAAATGAAAAAACTTTTTGCTTGCGTAATACTTAGCTTTCTTATGATCGCAACTTTGGTTGTTTCTGCTTTTGCAGCGGAAGATCTGACGGTTGCCCTTGAGACCAGTAAGGCTTCGGTCAATCAGGGCGATACCGTTACGGTAACCATATCTGCTACTGCGGATAATGTAAAGTCCATTGCTATCGTTGGAGTTACATTCAATGAAAATGTGTTTAAGTTTGTCAGTGGTAAATGGCTGAACGATGGTATCATGAGCGATTTTGATAATGACAAAAAGACCGGTGTTTGGGCCTCCAAAGATGAAACCAAGCTTAGCGACACTGATATTGTTTCCCTTTCTTTCCGCGTTCTCGATAGTGCTGTCAGTGGATCAACCGATATTTCCGTTAAGGTAAGTATCAACTCCAATGCAGCTACCGCTGACGCTAAATGTACCGTGTCTGTCGGTTGTAATCATGTTTTCGATAAGAAGGTAGAAACAGATGCATACCTTGCGACTGCCGCTACCTGTAAGGCAGGGGCAAGCTATTATTTCTCCTGCGCATGCGGAGAGAAGGGAACCGAGACCTTCTCCGGTACTGCCGGTACTCTTGGCGACCATAAATACAGCACTGAGTACAAGAGCGATAAGGACAATCACTGGAACGAGTGTACTGTTTGCGGAGCAAAGAATACTGCTGTTGCTCATACCCCCGGTGCTGAGGCAACTGCGACCACCCCTCAGGTTTGTACTGTTTGTAAATATGAGATCAAGCCTATTGTGACAGAGCATACTCATACCTGGGCAGAGACCTGGGAAAAGGATGCTACCAATCACTGGCATAAGTGTACCGGTACCGACTGTACCGAAAAGAATGCTTCCGCGGCTCACGTTTTTGAAAATGATTGTGACAAGACCTGTGATACCTGCGGTTATGAGAGAGAAATAACCCACAAGTATGCAGATAAGCACTCAAGTGATGCTACTAATCACTGGTACGAGTGTTCTGTATGTAAAGATAAGAAGGATACCGAGGCTCATAAGCCCGGTGCCGCTGCAACTGAGGAAAATGATCAGACCTGTACCGTTTGTGGATACGTTATAAAGAAGGCCATTGCCCATACTCACAAGGCGACTGACAATGAGTGGAAGAGCAATTCCTCAAAGCACTGGAAGGTATGCTCCTGTGGTGACAAGATCGATCAGGCATCTCACAAGTGGAACTCCGGTAAGGTAAAGACCGAGCCTACCGTAACCAAGGAAGGCGAGAAGGTTTATACCTGTACTGTATGTAGTGCAGAGAAGACCGAGAAGATCGCAAAGCTTGATCCTCCCGATACTACCACTCCCAAGGATACTACCGAGCCCGCAGACACCACCGAGCCCGCAGACACCACCGATCCTGCAGATACTACCGATCCTGCAGATACTACCGATCCTGCAGATACCACCGATCCTGTAGGCACTACCGGTCCTGTAGGTACTACCGGTCCTGTAGGTACTACCGGTCCTGTAACGCCTCCCTCCGGTAACGGCGGCAGTAACGTAGGAACAATAATCATCGTTATTGTTGGTATAGTTGTTCTCCTTGCAGCAGCGGCGGCGGTTGTTCTGCTGATGATAGGTGACAGTAAGTCCAAGTCCCGCAGACGCTGATTGACTTCGATCTTATAAGTTATTCATAACATTAAAGATACAGAATACAGAGGATTTGAAATGAAAAAGAACGCTAAACTGCTTACAGTGTTCCTTTTTACGGTTTTTCTTGCCGTTACAATGGCAGTTGCCGTATCGGCACAGTCAGTTTCCACTGATTTGCTTGCAAAAGTAAAGGATCACCCCGGATATATGATCGATTACGACGGTAACGGCGTAGTCAATGAAGAAGATGCAATCTATCTTTTGTACCATAGCTTTATGCCTTCGGCATACCCCATTACAAAATGTGAGAACAAGAACTGCACCGCGGACGTAAACCGCGATGGCAAGTCAGATTCTGACGATGCTATTTTCGTTCTTTATGCTACCTTTGGTCTGCAGAATCCCTGCCCTCTTGAAAAGCATGCCGAGGTAAAGGTTACCGGTGTAGCGGCTACCTGTACTACTGAAGGTATGGAAGGAGGCAGCTACTGCTCCTATTGCGGTGACTTTTCCGCAGCTCCCAAGGTCGTTGCACCTGTAGCCCACATGGCCGTAAAAGATACGGATAACTGCACTATGTGTGATACTGTCTTTTCTGATGAGACTAATCACAAGATCGTATGGTTTGAACTTAATAAAAATGAAACGTTCTATTCTGTATGCGATGCAACCGCCTCCGTCAGCGGTAAAGTAGAGATTCCTGCTATAATCGACGGCAAGCCTGTAACTAAGATAGCAGACAGTGCATTCTTCTACGGTCACCTTATTACTGAGATCGTTGTTCCGGAAACCGTTACCGAGATAGGTGATCAGGCATTTGCGTTCTGCTCTGATCTTGTTAAGGTTACTCTTCCCAAGAGCGTAGAGACGCTCGGAAAGGCAGCTTTCGGCAGTTGTTCTTCTCTTAAGAATATTACTATTCCCACAAGCGTTAGCGAGATTTCCGAAAACGTGTTCTATGGCTGTACCTCCCTTGAGAACGTATATTTTGCAGAGACCTCAGGTTGGTACTCTCATACGAGTCATAATGCCGCAGGTGTAGCAGTTGATCCTGCGGTAATCGCGGATTCTGTCGCAATGAAGAATGCTATGACTGGAACGTCTGTATCTTACATATATAGACGTGTTATTAAATACAGCGATGAGCTTGTTTATACACTCAGTACCGACGGTACTTACTATACAGTTACCGGTATTGGTGATTGTAATGATGTAGACATAAAGATACTTTCCGTTTATAATGACAAGCCTGTAAAGGAAATTTCCGACAATGCATTCAAGGATGTCAAGAGTTTCAGAAGTGTAGATATTCCTATCGGCGTTACCTATATCGGTAAATCCGCCTTCAGCGGCTGTACTGCTCTTGTCAAGGTCGATATGCCTGACAGCGTTACAACAATAGGTGAAAGCGCCTTCAGCGGTTGTGCCGCACTTACTGATGTCAAGCTTTCTACCGCCATCAATGAGATCGGTGCAAAAGCATTTGAAAACTGCACAAAGCTTGTTTCTATTACTGTTCCCGGTGGTGTTAAGAAAATAAACAGCGGCACCTTCTTTGGTTGCTCCGCTCTTGAAAGCGCAACTCTTCCCGATGCTGTATCAGTGATCGGTGCAGAAGCATTTAAAAACTGTTCCAAGCTTGCTTCGGTAAATATCCCTACCGGTCTTGTAAAGTTAGAGAATGGCGTTTTCTACGGCTGTGCCGCTCTTACCTCCGTAGTCCTTCCTGACGGTGTGACTTCTATCGGCAGTGAAGCTTTCCGCGGATGTGCCAAACTGACCTCTTTCGCCATACCCTCCGGTATAAAGACTATTGAGAGCAATATGTTCTACGGCTGTAGCGCGCTTAAAAAGGTAACTATTCCTTCAAGTGTTACTTCTATTGGTGCGGGTACGTTCCAGAACTGCAGTGCTCTTACCGATATCACGCTTCCCGTCGGTATTTCTTCTATTGCAAGTAACCTCTTTAACGGATGCAAGGCTCTTAAAACCATTACCATTCCCGCAGGCGTGAGAGTTATTGGCGTTAAGTCCTTCAGCGGTTGTTCTGCTCTTGAGAGTATTTCTCTCCCTGCAGGACTCGAAAAGATCAACTCCGGTGCGTTCGAGAAGTGTACAGCACTTAAGTCTGTGACCTTTAAAATGACCTCCGGATGGGGATATGCTGATACTTCAGATGCACTTGAGGGTACTTTGATCTCTGCAAGTATTCTTTCAGACGCAAAGACTGCTGCAGAAGCTCTTACAACAACCTATGCGTCCAAGTATTGGACTCGCGGTGAGGTATATAGCCAGAATCTTGAGTTTACCATCAGCGACGACGGAAAATATTATATCGTTACCGGAATCGGTACCTGCACTGATATGGAGGTTACCGTTCCCTCAACCTATAAGGGTCTGCCGGTAGCTGAGATCAGCTCCTTTGACGAGAGCGT
>JAFQUL010000002.1 GCA_017408535.1 Clostridia bacterium | reverse complement strand
GTGAAATATTTGCTTCGCAAATGTGAAATGTTCGCTTACGCGAACGTGGGCAAATTTTATTTCACATCGAACGAAGAGAGATATTTCACAATATGCGATAGCATATTATTTCACGTTTTGCGAAAGCAAAACATTTCACTATATGCGTTTGTGACCACAAATGCAGTTCCTGTCAAGAAAAAAGGACGAGAAATTGCTAAAATTTCTCGTCCTTTTCCTGTCGGTAGGTATTATTCCATTTGATACTGCTCTACCGCATGCACCCCGATGAGAGTATTTCTTTTTTTATTTTAGAGGTATTACAGCAATCGACTGCATTCCCAGGTGGCTGTATGCCTTTTCTGCCGCTTCTCTTGGGTAGCTGACGCACTCTGTTCCGTCTCTGCCCCGCACCATCGGATCGTTAAAATAATAGCTTTCATCATCGTAGCCTACCAGCACAAGGCAGTGAAGCTTTCGGTTGTATACTATCTCCTTGCCGTCCTCAGTGGTCCAGTTCGCATAGTACTTTTCTCCCACGGTGTCAGTCATATCTACCGTTGCCCATATTATTACCGGGATATCCTTATCGATATACATTTGGCACAATCGGCCGAGAGACTCTCCGTGATGCTCGGTGACGGTATATCCGCTGTCTGAAAGTATACCCTCAAGAGCTCGGGTTATTACCGGAGCATAGCACCCCCAGCCGGTCTTTTCCCTCGGGTCTCCGCAAAAGACAAGATCCGGGTCGGGACCCTGCTTTCCTACCTTAGGAGCGGGCGCAAGGGGGAGATAACCGTCGATAAACTCGTTTACGTCGGTCTCTATTCCGTAATACCACAGCGCCATGACCGCACACACCGGCTCACAGCCGTTAGGATAGCCGTGCTTTTGATATATATACGGAACGCGGATAAGCTTCCCGTTTTTCTCGGCAGAGGGCAGCTCTGCCGCTACAGTAGTTACGTTAGCAGGGGATGTGGCGGCGACAAACCCGGTTATCGCGGAGCAGCCGAAGAAGGCCGCCGCCATTACCGCAAGAAGCAGCATTATATTCATTATCTTTTTCATTATACCGAAAGAGATTTGATCAAACGCTGTGATGACCCGGCTGATATTCACCCTTCTCCAGTATCTCTACAGATACCGGGACAAGATAACCCGTCTCCTCATCCACCTCAAAAACGTATTTTATAAGATCGCTTTCTATAGTGTAGTTGTGGTCTGCATAGAAACGCACAACTGCGGTAGTGTCGGTAACTTCCACAAAATCGTAGTAATAGGATGCTCCGCCGTGACCGAAGTTGTAAACGGCGTATCCTTCCTCATCCTCGATAAATACTCTGTCAAGTCCGCTGTGGTCGGTAAGACCGAACACGACCTGCGCCGCTGTCTTATAATCATTTTTCGTAAGCTTTGTTTCGCTTTCTAAATAATTTGAAAGATAACCGGCAAGGAAATCGTATATAAATACCGATGCCTCGTAAGATCCTTTGGTATCAACGTAGTAGGATGCCTTCTGTATGGTGTAGTCGGAAATAATAGAATTAAACCAGGTGGTAAGAAACCTCTTTACCGGACTTGCGTCGGTACTGTTATAGCTGTAGCTTCTGCCCATATCTATCATGTATACACCCGCCATTCCCTCAGACACGGTATAAACGTGGCGGCCGGGGGAGATAGCGTTAATGCCGCTCTCAGCTACGTCTACCGTCAGAATAACGGTCCCGTCCTCTGAAACGGTTGCCTTATAATCTGAAAACTTCAGAGTCTCGTAGGCAGAGAACATTCCTTTCTCTTTGCAGTAAAGAAGCTCCTCAAGCTTCTCTGAGTCACCTCTGACGAAGGCGGTCATATAGTCCTTTTCAACAGCAAGGCAGGGGAGACTCTCAAAGGCAGGGTCTATATCGTAAAACGGCTCAAGAGTACGGGACATATCTAATTTTCCGTCATCGGTGGTAAGACGCTCTGTCAGCACCGCACGGCCATCAATAAACTCACCCTTAAGGGTAACGCTGTATCGAGGGTGTTCTCCCTCAGGCTCATAGGGGACGAGAATGTCACGTGAATGATATCCGTTTGCATCAAGAATAGCGCCCCATGAGGACCAGTAGTTTCTGACTATACAGCCCTTGTTCAGCTCAACCACGATAGCTCTTTCGCAGGAGGGCTGATCTATGACCATTCCGCCGTCGTGCAGAATAATGATGGCGTGGCTGTCATCCTCAGAGATGATAGCTCTTGCGGACTCGGTCCCGAAGGCGGGGAAGAAATCAAGACCGTAGTTCATGCTCTTTACGTATTCCTCACCCCTGTAGTCTACGTAAGCGAAAGACTTTTCCCCGTTTGAAAGCACCAGCTCCATATCGCTGTAGGTGAGGGTCCACTCAGGGTCAGAGGTAGGAAACTCGCAGTAAATAATCGTTCCTGCCTCGTTTCTTTCTACCTTAAGCTCCTCGAGCTCTTTTATCTCGTTCTCGTTCCCGTTTTCGCTGTCGCCTACCTCGGTATCCGGGGATATTACGGGAGACGCGGTGGTTTCGGCATTTTCACTGTCAGCGGCGTTACTCTTTATAGGGGGAGTAACACAGCTCAAAAGAAGCGATGCTGTCATAGACACGGTCAACAGTATGGATGCTATAATAATACTTTTTTTCATAATGTTTTCTCCTTTTAGTCAATATGAGAGAAGAAGACTGATCATGAGCAAGATCCTGCAGTACCCTGTCACCTGTATCTGTTCTTCCCTTTTGTGATACCATAATATCACGGGGTACTGCATAAAGTATTCAGCGAAATGTAAGAAAAAAGTAAAAGTGATTTTTT
>JAFQUL010000236.1 GCA_017408535.1 Clostridia bacterium | reverse complement strand
CCGTCCTCGCTATGCTCGGCCACCTTCCCCGCTGGGGAAGGCGTTGATTGAGTTTTTATCACATTTGTGGTGGTAGGGCAATTTTGCAAGTGTCGAATATTTCAGTGGGCTTTCAGCCCCGCCAGTAGCATGCCCTTATAGGGCTGAGCAAGCCACCGGCTTAGCCGGTGGTTATGACTTATTTTAGATTTTCCTCATTTTTGAATTCAGATAAAAGCAGATCGAATATCTCGCTGAGAGTATCGTCTGTCAGCACCTTTTCAGTCTCTTTTCCGTCTATGTCGGTAAGTATCAGCTTTTTTTCGGCTTTGTCAAGCGCTGTAGGACCGGGAAAAGAATTCTTTTTTGCTTTTTCTAAGTCCTCAAGCTCCAGCTGACGGAGACGGGAAATAGTCCTCTCTGACAAAGAAATACCGTCATCGCTTGAATATTCTTTACCGTCGGTGTCAACGCAATAACCCCGCAGCAGCATACTGCCGTCACTTTCTGCGGTAACGCTCATATTAAAGCAGCAGCTCCACACAGAGTGGGTGCGGCTTATGGAAAGCCTCTGCCAGCCTGCGCTGCCGCTGACAGATGATATACCGAAGAGAGACGCCAGCTCACGCATAGCATCAGAAGAAAGAAAATTATCCTGGTTATCGTCGGCATATATCTTTTCACCAGAGGCATACAGTACCGACAGCTCGGCACCGTAATTGTCCGGGAGCCCTGAGACAGTATGGCTGTGACCGTTATGCTTTGTAAGCCCATGTCTTGCCACAATGTTTTGCAGTGCGCGCATAAACCGTAGGTCTGTGATGAATGCTCCGCTGTTTCCGTTGCCGTTGCGGTCGTGCCAGCTGTATTTTACCTCTGTTTTTGTGCCGTTTGCTGCCGCGTCAAGACGGAACACCTTTCCGCTTATTTCCTGCAGTTCGTCTACAGCAAGAGTAGAGAAGGTACAGCTGAAGCTTACTATATCGGAGGATACCGTGGCTGTGGGTGCTGTGGGATCTGAATGATCCTTTACCGTACCGTCCGGCTCCTGTGTGTTTCCTCCGCGTTTTTTACAGCCTGCAATGAAGAGAACTGCGGTTATGAGTGCCGCACCGATGAGAAGATAGCTTAGTTTTTTCATTTAGGTTTATTCCACAGTAACAAGGAAGGCGATCAGCTCTGTTGCCGACTCATCGGCACGCTCGTCGGTCATTACCATAAGGATACTGCCGTCCTCAAGAACGGTACCGCCGCAGAACCAGGGATAGCCGGTGCCGAAAAGGTCGCCGTCGCTGACCTCCCCTATATACTTTCCTTCAGCATCCCACAGGATAATTTCACGCATATTTCCGTCAAAGCCGATAAAGCCGTTTACCGACTCGGTTATATAAGTAACGCATCCGAGTCCGCCGCCCTCTTCGTCTCCGAGAGTCAGAAGGTGGTTTCTGTCCTTATCGTAGACCATTACCTTCTGTTCCTCGTCATTTGCATCTCTGCCGCTGAGGAAGATATAATTGTCATTGATAAGGATGTATGAAATGGATTCTACCTCGGCAAATGAAAATTCGGTTTTTTCAAATCCGCCTTCGGTTTTTGTAAGAAGGGCACATTCAGGACTTGAGAACCAGCTGATACCCCATTCTCCGCCGGGGTGCATGGTTACCTTTTCAGAATCCTCGTAGCTTGATACTACCTCTCCGTCCTTGATGCCGAGCAGAGGCTCCATAAAGCCGGACGCCCAGACTGTGCCGTCTGCACTTGACTGGATACTGTCGTACTCACCCTCGATCTCAAGGGTGTCCTTAAAGGTCAGCTTATTTCCGTCAAAGAGATAACGGTTGATGCTTCCGTCACTTGCAATATATGCAAGACCGTCAGATACCGCAATGTAGTGGTCAAAGACCTCGCGGGTCATAACACATTCCTCAAAGGGGACCCAGCGGCTCTTTACGGTGTAGTCGCCGACAGCAATCTCTGATGGCTCGGCAGAGAAGGGTGTGCCCTCCCAATACCAGGGGCCGTCCTCGTTGCCGATGTCCTTGAGCTTTATCTGAAGGCCCTCGAGAAGCTTCTGTCCGTCACCGTTCGGGTCATCGCCCTCAAGCTGTATGTTGATGCTTGCTCCCGCTCCCTCGATTCGGCCTATATAGACTGTAATAGGCTCGCCCCAGGACTCCCCCTGGTATTTCAGCAGACCGTATCCGCCGATCTTTTCGGTCTTGTAGCTGTTGTTTACCGCATATTCATACTCGTCAAAGCCGTAATATACCAGGCGGTCACGGAAATCTGCGGGACTCTCGAGACTGACCTTTATATAGGCTCTCAGCGCGTACTCATCATCGCTGTCCGCGATCACCAGCTCAAGAGAGGATATATCCTCGTAGTTAAAGAAGTATTCCTCGTCATATTTCCACACGTCGCTGTCATAGTTCAGCGTCCAAAGCTCCGCATCTATCGTTTTGACAGATGCGGGAAGGTCATCTGCGGGTGCTGTGGTGTCGTCCTGTCCGTCGGTATCATCCGCCGCTGTAGTATCGGCGGGATCGTCCGGGGAGTCTAAGGGGTCGGTGGTATCGGGATTGTTTGTCGGTGTGCCGCCGCAGGCAACCGTGCCGATAAGTATAAACATCATAAGTAACAACGCAAAGATCTTTTTCAAGATAAACACCTCACAAAATATCAGCTTATATGGATGCTTTCGACGATCCGCCTTACGTCCTCGTCATAAAGGGATATACGGTGCTCTCCGTTTGCTTCAAGTATCATTATCTGGACGTAACGGTTGTCCTTTTTTCCTTCAAGCACCGTGTAGGGGTAACCGAAGCTGTTACAGACATATCCTCCCCACACGTATTCACCTAAAGGGAAGGGCTCTATATCGCGCACGTCGGAATAAAAGCCTCTGCCCGTCAGGTAGATAAAGCCTTCAGGATAATAGCAGATAGTAAGACCGGCGTGGGTG
>JAFQUL010000235.1 GCA_017408535.1 Clostridia bacterium | reverse complement strand
AAGCGATCACCCCCCACGAAAATCTCTCCGAAAGGAGAAATTTTCGT
Source organism: Clostridia bacterium (assembly GCA_017408535.1). GTDB lineage: Bacteria > Bacillota > Clostridia > Oscillospirales > CAG-272 > RGIG2161. The sequence goes on along the minus strand of JAFQUL010000235.1, from coordinate 7,456 downwards.
AAATTACGAAGTAATTTGATGCGGACGTTTGATGTTTTTGGGCATTTCAATGCCCAAAATGGCGGTTTTCAGACCGCCAAATCAAACTCCACGGTTGTTGCATTGTAAATGCAACAGCCTCCTTTTCATATATTAGAAATCAAACTGGGATATTACTTCCCTCAGTCCCTTGGTAAAGATGGGAAGCATTTTCGTCTCCTTTGCATACTCGGTAGCAAAGGACCTCTCGTTGTGGTAGATAGGACTTCTGAATACGTCAACGTTAGGCTCACCAAGCATTATGCTGTAGATGAAACCGGGGTCAACTCTTACGCCGGTGGTGATAGTGTCAAGCATCTGTCTTGACTGAGGATCGTTTGCGTATCTGCCCTTAAGAACTAAATTGTAGTAGGTAGGCTGAACGCTCTTGTAGGACTCGTATGCCATAGCCTCAAGAACTGCTCCGCTCAACTCGGGGTCAGCAACAGTCTTGGGTACCATAAATACAGTGTACTGGTCATGAGCGTAGGTGTAGTAGTTCTCCTGATTCTCGTCATACTTGGGAATAGGAAGAATACCGTACTCGTCCTGCATGTTTCTGAAAGAGGCAGTCTCTGCATACTTAAGGTGAAGGGGAGCAAAGAGCACGTTACCGCCGGCGAACATACCCATCGCAACATCAAAGCCTGCAGTATCCTTGGTATCGAAGGTACCGGTATTCTCACGGATAAGAGCGAATACCTTATCAAAGGCGGTGGATATCTTCTCCTTACTGGTGTTGTCAGGCTCAAGCCAGCCCTCTTCGTCTTTTGTAAGCATGGTCAGATCCAGACAGTTAAAGAACATATCGACGTGCTCGTAGTGGTTGATAGCAAGACCGTACATATCTTCTTCATCTCTGATATCGTCACCGTTAAGGCTGCTGTACATTTCCGGGATAAGCTCGCTTATATAGTCGAGAGTCCAGCGTCCCTCGTCAACTACGGTGTACATATCCTCTTCAAGCTGAATTCTGTCCGCAAGGTCCTTGTTATAGTATGTAACAAAGAGAAGTCTGGAAAGGGAAAGTGCGGGAGCACCGGTGATGCAGTAAAGTCTGTCACCCAGCTCTGCCTGCTCTATCCAGTACTGGCTCCACCAGGGCTCGGTGGCGTCAAGATAGGTATCTATTCCGTTATCGTAAAGGTTATACACAAGACCCTGTCTGATCATAGGGGTACCGTATACTACCGATGCGGCAACTATGTCGTAGGTCTGGTCGCCAGAGCCAACCATTACGTTGACCTTCTGCTGGATACCCTCTCTGCCGTCGGCAGTTTCAAGGATGATGTCCTCAAGACCGAGGATCTCACAAACGGTAGCGTTTCTGTTGTAAACAGAGTCGGATACCGGGTCGCTGCTAAGCTCCTCTACATAAAGCTCGTCTGCTGCCCATCCTTCTTTGTCATCTCTTGCAAGGATAACAACGGTTCTGTCCCCGCCGTAATCCAGGTTAGCAAGAGCCTCATCCATAGGTTCGATCTCTGCGGTGATAGCATCAGAGGATGCAGTTGTGTCTGACGGTGCGGTGGTTGTGGGGTTCTTGCCGTCGTTCTTATCCGAACCGCCGGAGCAAGCCACAAGCATTGTCAGCAGCATAGAGAGAACGAGCAAGAATGAAAGCGTTCGTTTCATCATAACTTCTCCTTATAAACGCATTATTTATCTCAACCGTGCTGCGCAAAACAGTCAACTGTCAATGCAGCAACGGATATGAGCTGAATCCGTAAATATGCTATTATTTACATACATTTATGTAAAACAAACCGAAAATCACAAAAAGCCGGATGAGTTTATATAATTATACGGAAGTAAAAATAAAAAGTCAATACCCCATCTTACTTTTTTTAAGAAAGATGGGGTATTTTAATATCAAATTTCGGGAAAGCGTGAGATTTAGTTTTATTATTTTCGATATCAGAAATCAAACCCAGAGACTATCTGCTTCATCTCCTTGAGTGAGAAGGGAAGCATTCTCTCCTGCTTAGCGTAAGCAGTAGCAAAGGACTTCTTTCCATCGTAAATAAGATCTCTGAACACAGATGCAGCGGGAAGAGCAAGCTGACGGCCATAGATCCAGGCGGGATCAACCTTAACGTTCTGCGTAATGGTATCAAGCATCTTTCTTGACTGAGGATCGTTTGCATATCTGCCCTTGAGAACCATATCGTAGTAGGTGGGCTGAACGGTCTTATAGGACTCGTATGCCATAGTCTCAAGAACAGCACCGCTCATCTCGGGGTTGGCAACCGTCTTGGGAACCATAAATACAGTATACTGGTCGTGAGCGTAGGTATAATAGTTATCCTGTCTCTCGTCGTACTTGGGAATGGGAAGGATACCGTACTCGTCCTGCATATTTCTAAGCTCCTGTGACTCAGCGTAGCTGAGGTGGAGAGCAGTAAAGAGAAGGTTACCGCTGGCGAACATATCGCGGCCAACGTCAAAGCCCTTGGTATCTACAGTATCATAAGTGCCGGGATTCTCACGGATAAGGTAAAATACCTTTTCAAACGCATTGGATATCTTTTCCTTGCCGGTGGTATCCATCTCAAACCAACCGTCCTCATCCTTGGAGATCATAGTCATATCAAAGGCACTCCAGAACATATCGCAGTTCTCGTAGTGGTTGATGGCAAGGCCGTACTGATCTTCTTCGTCTCTGACATCGTCACCGTTAAGGCTTCTGTACATATCCGGAATAAGCTCATTGAGATAGTCGATAGTCCATCGACCCTCGTCAACAACGGTGTACATATCCTCAACCTGAAGCTCTGCGCCCAGATCCTTGTTGTAGTACATTACGAACATAAGTCTGGTGAGAGAAAGAGCGGGAGCACCGGTGATACAGTAGAGTCTGTCACCCATCTCTGCCTGCTCTATCCAGTACTGGCTCCACCAAGGCTTCTCGGCATCAAGATATGTATCGATGCCGTTATCGTAAAGGTTATACATAAGACCCTGGTTGATCATGGGAGTACCGTATGCTACCGATGCCGCTACGATATCGTAGGTCTGGTCGCCGGAACCAACCATTACGTTGACTTTCTGCTGAAGTTCATCCTGATCTTCCGCACTGACCTGAATGATTTCCTTAAGACCAAGGATATCACATACAGCTGCGTTTCTGTTGTAAACGGAGTCCTTTACGGGATCGTTGGTGATCTCCTCCACCCAAAGCTCGTTTGCAGCCCATTTGTTTTTCAGGTTTCTGGCAATAATGGTGATAGTTTTGTCTCCGCCGTAGTCGAGAGCCGTCAGGCTTTCGTCAAGAGGCTCAAGATAAGTGGTGATCGCATTAGGATCTGCTGTTGTTTCTGACGGTGCGGTGGTGGTGGGAGTCTTGCCGGTATCCTTTGAATCATCGGAACCGCCGGAGCAAGCCACTAAAACACCCAACATCATTGACAGAACGATCAGCAATGCAATTGTGCGTTTCATTTCATTTCTCCTTAAATTAAATGTAAGATTTATCTCAACCGATATTCCCGGCAGCAGCAAGAATTACCGCAACACAACCGTCAATACCGAGCTTTGAGCTGTCAAGCATAAGGTCATAGGCTTCCCTGTCCTCCCAGCCGAGAGCACAGTTCATATTGTAAAAGTTTGCTCTGCGCTTATCGTAGCGCTTAAGTACACTGCCCGCCTCTTTTTCGGAAACACCGTACTCGTTTACCGCACGGCGGACACGGGCATCCTTATCGGAATAGATAAACACTCTCAGACAGTCCTCACGATCCTCAAGAACGTGACCTGCCGCACGGCCGATAATTATACAGCTCTCACCTCTGTCGGCGATCTCGTTTATAACCTCGGTCTCAGCGATAAACAGCTTGTCTGCCGGGGGGACCATATCTGTGGTGCGCATAGAGGCATTCGGAGCCATAATCATGGAATAGAGCATACTGCTGGTGGCACTTTCCTCGATCTCACGGAGATACTCACGGCTCATACCGATGCGCTCTGCCGCAATATCAAGTATCTCGTGACCGTAGCACTTGATGCCCAGCTTCTCTGCCGCAAGACGGCCGATCTCACTGCCGCCGCTGGCATATTGTCTTTCGATGGTTATGATACTGCATTTTTTCATAAGTTTCTAATTCTCCTTTCACAAAGGGGATCAGTTAGTTTCGTCTGAAGGCATATCTTCTACCGGATATACCGTAAAAGCTATCTCGGAAACCTCATAGGGGGCAGCAGAGGGATCAAAGGTTATCTTTATTTCCTCCCCTGCACTGAGGAATGCGAGGCGGGGATCGACTCTCAGCGATGCGGAATAGATACCGTCACCGTCGGTAAGTGAGAAGTAATAGTAGGTCTCGCCGCCGAGAACGACCTGCCTTATATCGGCAACCGTGCCGGAAACGGTTTCTGTCTTTACACTGTCGCTGTCATCGGGAATGACCACGTCGCTTTCCGCTGAAAGCTTGGTGATATAATTTGATCTCGCCTCGTCAACAGTAGTACCGGTGCCCACCACCTGGTAGCGGTCAACGTCAACGAAGGCATACATTTTTACAAGACCCGCACCGTCCTTAAGAGACATAAAGTAGGTAGGACGGTCTGCCACGTTAAGAAGTATCGGGAATGTGGAGTTATAGCCGAGGTGCTGCACCTGACCCTCAGCAGAGCTCATGGCGGAATATTCCTCAGCACCCGGAACGGTATAGAACTTAGTCTCCTTGGTGCGGAGGTTGACCATCACGAATCCAACATTTGACTGATCCCCCGCTACCGAGGTCATACCGGTATAGAGGTAAACGTCATCGTTTATGGCAATATAGTTATAGCCCTGGGTAGGCTGAAGCACACCCTTCTGACCGAAGATGGAATTTAAGAAGCCCGACTGGTATTTGCCGTTATAGTTAAGCTGCTCGACCACAAGACTGCTGGTGTATATCTGATCCACCCAGCTGGGTATCTCGTCAATTCCGTAGTACACGTGCTCGCCGGTAATAGCGTTTACCAACACTGCACCGTCAATGTCGCGACCGCTCCAAAGAGCGATGCGGAAGGTGACTGTGGGCGCGATCCAGTAGGGTGTTCCCTCCTCGTCTATCTCAAAGGAAACGCTCTCGAATATCTTGGTGGGATATTTGAAGCGGAGATATCTGTTGATATTGCGCATCAGATACTCACCGGGAGAGTACCTGATACCTTTCTCAAGGCGGATAAGCTCGGTCTCCTGGGTAGTCATATCAACAGTGATATACGCGGGAATACCGTTTGAGGTATTGCCCATCCACTTAAAGAAGTCGCCGTAGTTAAGAGAGGTAACTCTGTAGGGTCTGCCCCTGTAGTTTATCTGAGTGTAATCCTCACGGATCTCAAACTGTGACACCAGATCAGACATCTCACCCAGCTTTCTGAGTCCAAGGCGGGATGCGGTATCCTTATCCACCACCGGGATCTGGGACATTGACAGCTCCACTATATCCTCGGCAAAGTCACCGTCCTCCTTGACTATAAGATCCTTATATACAGAGGAAAAGAAGAAGGGAGAGCCGATAAAGGTGGCGACAAAGGAAAGAGCGATTATTAACACAACGGGAATAAGAAATGCCTTGGTAGACTTTTTCATTGACTTCAGAGTATTTTTCAGCTTTTCGGCGGAAACACCGTCGCCGCCCTCTCTGACAGCCTCGGTAACACCGCCGAGAGACAGAAAGTTAAGAACGTATATGATAATTAGTGATACTACTGCGAAGTTATAGAAATCGCTGCTGCGGAGATTTATGGGTGGCAGAGTAAACCAAAACACAAGGAATATTGCAATAACGGTAATAAGAATTCTTACCGCTCTGCCGATGATCTTTTTGTTCATTATGCATACCTCCCGCAATTTAAGTACAGGTTTATTTTTATAAGTATACCATAACCGAGCCTAAAAATCCACAGTTTCACAAAAAAACTTCTCTTTATTTATATTTATTTATATGTTGTTTACATATACCCCCCTTTTTTCTTGATTTCATATTCGGAAAATGGTAGAATATAAAAAACGAAAACGGTCGGTATAAAAAATGAACTGTGAAAATATCAGCATTACAAAAGATAAATACACGCATATAATCTGGGACTTTAACGGTACTCTTCTTGACGATCTTTCTGCGGCGGTAGGTGCAAATAACGTTATGCTCAAAAAAAGAGGGCTCAGGCAGATAGAGGATATGGAAACCTTTTTTGAAATGGCGGACAGACCTATGTGGGATTTCTACCGTGAGATGGGCTTTGACCTTGAGAAGGAGGATTACCGTGAGATAGCGGCAGAGTGGGGAGAGTTTTACAGAGAGTTTTCTTCATCCTGTACCCTTTTCCCCGGTGCTCTTGAGTGTCTCTGTCGCATCAGGGATATGGGAATACCGCAGATCGTGCTGTCAGCCTCTGAGAAGAATATTCTCTCCGATCAACTCATCTCCCTCGGTATTGCGGAGTTTTTCTCTGAGATCCTCGGATTAGAGACATTTCACACAATAGATAAGACGGGCATCACACAAGCATGGAAGAGCAGGAATCCTACAGCTGTCCCGATCGTCATCGGAGACACGGAAAACGACGTTAAGACCGCAGAGATACTCTCCTGCGACTGTATTCTGAAGTCCGGCGGACACAGAAGCGCCGCATCTCTCTCAAAACACGGTTACCCGGTCATCGACAGCTTTGATAAGATCATATAAATCAAAAAGTACCCCTTGGCGTACCTGCGATAAAGCAGGTGCGCCTTTTATACTTTCCGTTGATATTTTCAACCGAAATTAAACAACGCCGTTATTGAATAATGCTGAATATGTGATATAATATAATCAGAACAGGCGCTTGTTACTTTGTACCTTGGAGAAAGATATGGAACTTAAAATTAGCGAAAAATTAAGAAATTTACGTAAAGAGCGCGGCAACACACAAGACGATCTCGCGAATCATCTTGGTATTTCTGTGCAGGCAGTATCTAAATGGGAACGTGGTGATGGATTTCCCGATATTACGCTTCTTCCGTATATCGCATCTTATTACGAAGTAACGGTAGATGATATTTTGGGGTGTAATTCTATTAGAAAGCAAGGCGACATCGAATCATTTAAGGCTCAGGCACAAGTACTGATCAATAAAGGAAAACGTAGAGAAAGACTTGCGCTTTGCCGAGAAATGCAAAAGAAATATCCGAATGATGAAACAGTTCTGTTTGAACTGATGTACGATTTGTATGCAGTAGATTTTAAATCAAATAGTGATGAAATCATTTCTATTGCTACAAAACTTTTGAAAAGCGATTCGATTGATATTCGCTGTGGTGCCATTCAAATGTTGGCATTCACTTATTCAAAATTGGGCAATGATGAAAAGGCAATAGAATATGCCAAAATGATACCATGCAACAGAGATTTGCTTTCCTCTGTACTAAAGGGAAAGGATTTGGTGGAGCATTGTCGTTGGTATTTTT
>JAFQUL010000234.1 GCA_017408535.1 Clostridia bacterium | reverse complement strand
GGGTCTGATCTAACGGTGGTATGATACCGGTAGGGACCGGCGTCCTCGACGGTCCAAGGTTCTATGGAATAAAAACAGAAATGAAACCCATAAACTTCAATCCTGTCACATTATTGGTCCATAGTCTATATGTAGAGTTCCAATATATTTGGACCGTCGGGGACGCCTGTCCCTACAATATGTGCGGGATATTTAGTTGTATGATATTATATCGTAGGAGAGGGGTTCCTCCCGAGGTTGCCGGGGTTAATTTTGTTTTTATCCGAGGAACTTCGGTTTTTTATTGTTACAGCATTTTCTCATCATATACGGCACGGGAGCCGCCGATGAACTTTGCTCTGGTGCGTGCAGCGATGACAAGTGCGTCACCTATTCTGTTATTTTCAAGACGGACGGGAACGGCCACCTTTTTCAGGTGCATTCCTATCAAAGTCATTCCGATATCAATACCTGCGTCTGCCTTGATCTCCTCGATGACGACCGGGTCTTCAAAATGCTTATACGCCATAGTCGCCATAGAGCCGCCTGCCTTGGGCTGAGGGATCACGTTGACCGTCTCGGCAAAGGGGACTGCCGTTCTCTCGGCCACCACAGCACGGTTAAGATGCTCACAGCACTGAAAAGCCAGATTCCATCCCATTTTCTTCGCATAACCGTATAGGGCGTTGAACACTACAGATGCGGTTTCGGGGCTTGAATTGCTTCCGATCTTCGATCCTATGATCTCGCTGGTGGAGCAGCCAATGATAACCAGATCTCCTGCCTTAAGTCCGGCCTTTTCTCCCAGCTCCTTCATTACCGCTTCCGTCTCAATTATCAATTTATTTTCCATTTTCACTTTCTCCTGTTACCGGTAAATTTTATTCGTCTTCTGAACTGTCAGCCTCTGTCCTGGCCTTGTATTTTTCACCCACCTTATGGTCTGAACGGTAGGATGAGGCGCGCATTATTGAGGACATACCGAATTTATGCCTTATATCATCAAGGGCCTTATCCACACGGCGATTCTTTTCTCTTTTTCCGTCATCGAAAAGGCCTATCTGTATCGGCTCATCCCGCGTGATGCCGGTAAGCGCCACCCCGATAAGCCGCAGAGGTACCCTGCTCTTCCAAAGCTCCGCCATCAGCGACTTGGTTACCGAAAATATCTCAAGAGTAATGTCGGTGGGAACGTTCAGCTTCCGCTGGTGCGAGCGATCCTTAAAATCGTTGCTTCTGACCGTCACTGAAATGCAGGTCGTCTTTGCTCCCTCGTGACGCATTCTTGAAGCAACGCTGTCGGTGAGCTCAAAGAGCACTTTCTCCGCATCCGCCATATCTGTAATATCACGGGGCAATGTGGTAGAAACGCTGTACCCCTTAGCCTGCTCCGGCTCTCCCGATACAGAGGATTCGTCAATGCCGTTTGCATATCTGTGCAGATGGTCGCTGAGCTTGTCGCCGAGAATAGAGCGCAGAGTGGCGGGATCGGTTTTTGCCAGGTCTCCGATAGTCTTTATATTTACACGCGCAAGCCGCTCGGCTGTGGCCGCACCTACGGTAAACAGCTCTCCTACCGGAAGCGGCCACATTTTTTCCTCTATCTCATTACGGAAGAGGGTATGCACCTTATCCGGCTTTTCAAAGTCGCTTGCCATCTTGGCCAGCACCTTACAGTCTGATATACCGATATTCACGGTAAAGCCCAGCTCATCACGTATTCTGTTCTTCAGCTCGTTTGCGGTAGCTATGGGGTCGGGATAGATCAGAGCAGTTCCGCTCATATCGAGAAAGCACTCGTCGACAGAGAACTGCTCAAGCACCGGAGCATATTTTCCGCACATATCGGCAAATGCTCTTGAGCATGACTCATAGAGCCCATGATCCACCTCAGCAATATAGAGCTGTGGGCACTTGCGGAGTGCGGCGGCCACAGGCTCACCGGTCCTGATCCCGTATTTCTTGGCGGGAACAGACTTGGCAAGTACAACTCCCCGGCGGGATTCTCTGTCGCCGCCGATGATAGATGGAATAAGGCGGATATCCTCCCTTCCCTCTCTGACCCGCTTTGTTGCCTCCCAGGACAGAAAGGCGCTGTTAACGTCTACGTGAAATATAAGTCTTTTCATCAGCACCCTCCCATCAAAGCTCTCACATACAATAATAACACAAAATCGGCAGAAGGACAAGTCCCTCTGCCGATCTTTTGGATATGTTTATCAGTTGTATAGGATCTCGTCGATATCCCACTCAGAGATAATGTAAATAACGTAGTCGGGATCGTTCTTTGTAATGTTTGCCAAATTATATGTATAGGTAAAGCAAGGATTCATAACCGTGATATTGCCGCGCTCGGGGATAAGATCATACATCTGCATACCGTAGGAGTTGCGGATCACGTAAAGATTCGGGAGCTCACTTCTGTTAGTTCTGTACGTCTTTCCGTTGAGCATTTCGTCACTGCAGGATCTCATGGCAAGTGAGTTGCTCTTGGTATATCTTCTGATAGCCTTGATAACAGGAGAGGTCTCAAAATTCATTGTTCTGAGAACGGAATACTCGGACACGAGATCTGCACCGTCAACGGTAAAATAATAAGGCATATCACCAAGGGTAAAATAGCTTTCCGTCCAGTTGAATTCATCAAATTTTCTGGGTGCGGCTGCGGGGAACTTCTCTGAAATATAGTTAAAAAGCTCTACGTAAGCAAGGTAAGCACCGTACTCGGTCCAATGGCTGTCAAAATTATAGTACAGTGGGAGTGCATCGTTTTTATGGGCTTTGAAGGTATCACGCACGTCTATGACCTTGACACCTGCATTTCCAAGCAGCTCGAAGGTCTGATCCAGCTTGGACTTGCCCTCTCCCCTAACAGCTACGCTTTCCGGCACTACCTCGGGGTAAGTGGTGATAACTGAGGGAGCTATAAGATATATGATCTCACAGCCATCGGCGAGAGTCTTAAGCTGATCCGCCCTATTCTTGATGCGGACGGAAATAGTATCTGCAGCGGCATCATCAAGAAGGTTTGTGTTTGCGAAGTACGGGACCATCTTTTCGAAAAAACCCTGGTTTGAGTAGCCGATGATCGCCGTGAAATTGGATTCCCCATGATTTGGTACCTTTACCCTGCCGGACCAGTTGACGGCTTCACCGATCTGCTTTCCGTCATACCACTGGGTGATGACCGCATTGATCTTCTGTGCGCCCGGCTTGATACGGACGGCAAATCTGCCCGCCTCGGACTGAACCGTGTAATCACCCTTCGGGAGAGATACCTTTACAGTGGCACCTACGGCACACTTACCGAAGATGACGCCGCTAAAGCTATCTGAATAGGATGCACCGTAAACGTAGATGGGATCATTATTTACCGACGGGTCATAAACCTCAGCCTTGAATGGACCCGCCGAATAATCGTCAGCAGGCGCAGGAGGGGTGATTTCTACAGGTGCAGTGGTCTCCGCAGGGGGTGCGGTGGTTTCTACAGGAGGTGCGGTGGTTTCTACAGGAGGTGCGGTAGTCTCTACGGAAGGTACGGTGGTCTCCTCGTGAGGCGCGGTAGTCTCTACAGGAGGCACGATAGTCTCCTCGGGAGGTGCAGTAGTATCTGCAGGATGCACAGTGGTCTCCTCGTGAGGCACGGTAGTCTCCTCGGGCGATAATACGGTAGTCTCTGTACCAACCGTGGTATCATCAGAATCGGCAGTCACATCCGGTCCTGTAGTCTCGAGAGCAGTGTCGGTAACGTCGGCACATGCCGAAAAAGCACCGATAACAAAAATCAACGCAAGAAGCAACGCAGCAAATCT
>JAFQUL010000233.1 GCA_017408535.1 Clostridia bacterium | reverse complement strand
TTCTTTTCCTTAGAACGCAGTATAAAAATGTAACATACAATTTGCTTAAACCATATTCTTTAATTCTTCCGAAAGAGTTGCGAATTTTTCCTCATCACATACGCTCTTAAATCCGGACAGTTGCTTGTTGCCAATCAAAAAGCTTAGAACATTTTCCTTGATACCCTGCCTTTTTACTGTAAGCGTATCAAATAGCTCAACAAAATGCAGTTCTTCGTTTTGGGGGATGGAAAACCATTGTACAAAAGACTGTATGGATTTTTCCAGAGTTGCGTATCCGTCATTCTTACATCCGCACTCAAAGAAAGCCGATGCCAATTCAAGTTGATTGAAGGCATATCTGTATTTTAAGCAGATTTCGTTTTCTCCCCGGAACAAGGCACAGAGCAAGGATTCCCTTACTTTGTAAGCAGCAATTTTTTGCTGTGGTGTCGAAAGATTAGCGCCAAGCTTTTCATATAGGTAAAGGAACAGCTGCATCATATTACTCTGCTTCTGATGACGGTATCTGTCCATCTGATCTCTCTCCAAATAGCGATCTTCTCGGCGCTCACCTTCGGTATAATCATACGTTCCGGGAACCTCCGAGAACCATTCCTCTACCTTATCATCAGTTTCCGCAAATAGCATAGAGTAAACAGCATGCATTCTGATCTTTGCATCGGTACACTTGTCTTTTATCATATGGCAAAGTGACCGCAGTTCAGGCAGTTTTTCATTCGGATATTCAGAGTATCCTTTTGTTAATGAGCGGATATAAATATCAATAACCTGCCAGTCGTACGGATAATCCCGATATGCCTTTTCTGCAACTACAGCGGCTGCGTCCATATCCCCATCTTTATTAAGCCGCTCATATTCCGTGCAATATGCACGGATACGTTCTTCTTTTGTAACGACGTCATTGCCGATCAGCGTATCTACCGAGATCCCGAAAAAATTTGCAATAACAGGAAGCATCGAGATATCCGGGTAACCTTCATTTCTTTCCCATTTTGATATGGCTTGAAACGATATGCCGAGATAAGAAGCAAGCTCTTCCTGGGTGAGATTCCTATCCCGTCTCATTCGCCTTAAATTTTCCGAAAGCATTATTTTCATGTTTTTTCTCCCAAACAATAACTAAAAACCGCCGGCGTGTTTTCTGAAATCATTATATCAGATAAGTATAAATAAGTCACTAATCTATTATTTGAAGAATAATTCTACGGTATGATGAGTTTTTCATGGGGGAAAAAGTACGGTTACCCAATTACCTTTTTGCTATTAAGTGCTGATTTAATTTGTACGGGATCTTATTTTCCAAAATTAAATAAATTCTTTCTTTGGAAATTGGTTATTGGTTCAACAGCATATCTGCAGCAACAAAAGAACGATGTAGCGACAGCCGGGAGCAGAACAAAAAGAAACGACAATCTTCTTTCGAAAATTGTCGGTTCTTTTTTCTATGTGCTATAAAAAGGATATATTCAGCAGTTTTACGTATTAATTTGAACTCTCACAGTTTATTAGTGAGTGTTTTTACTATTGCCATGTTCGTCCCTATTTATGGGAACGGCGGTAATGCAAAATTTAATACAATGGCACGGACAAGTAATATCTATTTTATATTTATCTTTTGCACCTCTGTATGTAAAGTCACCGCCACATCTAACTACTTCACACAAAGTATAAACTTCCGACATAGCTCGAGGGCAGAAACTTTGTGGAGTTTCGTATTCAAAATGAAAAACGTCTCCCTTCTCTAATCCAAGTCTGCAGTTCTTTGCTTCTCCCTCAATTACTTCGACATCAAAAGCCCAATCTTCAACAATCCATTTGTTCATTTGCTGTTCTCCTTTGCGGTATTAATGGAAGCAATTAAAATTCGTTTTATTTCTAAGCAATCATTCAATAGGGATTGACCCATATCTTCGGTTATATATTCAGACATAGTAAGTAGTTTGAGCCAATATTCGGTTTCTGCTGTTTCTTTCAAGGCGATATGCATCTTTGAAACAAAATCGGCCTTGCTCTGGCCGTAATTTGCCTCATTTATATTTGCTCCAATACTTGTGCCGCTACGAACGATCTGTTTAGAAATAATTGTTTCTTTCTTCGTCTTTATCAAATATTGATGAAGTTTTATGATTCGAGATGCAAAGGCAATAGATTTATCAATCAACAAATTTTCTTTCATAGTCGCACCGCCTTTCTTGAAGCTATGATACCATAATACTAAATTTTTTTCAATATATAGCAAAATGCCTTTCTTTCTGCCGTTCGAAAAGCTACTGAAATTCTTCATTATTCATCAGCGGAGCGGCTTCATTATTCATTCAAAATCCGCTTGAGATAAATGAATAATGAATTATGAATAATGAATAGTGAATAATACAAACAAAAATCCGCCTTCTTTCGAAAGCGGATATTTGCTTGGTGCGAGAGACGGGACTTGAACCCGTACGGTGGAACCACACGCCCCTCAAACGTGCGCGTCTGCCAATTTCGCCACTCTCGCATATTCGGTTTTAGAGGGTGTCTCTCTCGAGGACCTCTATATTATACTTGATAAGAATACGATTGTCAATACCTTTTTGAAAAGTTTTTTGAAAAAAACAGTAATTATAGCTGCGAGGGGGCAAAAACGATTGACATTTCTCCCTTTTTAATATATAATTAGTACATCTGTGAAAATATTACGGTGCAAGCACCGTTTTTGGGAGGAAACAAATGGAACAGGCAAAAAAAGCTGAGCTCTCCCGGATAGCTACAAATATCCGTATGGGCGCTCTTACGGCAGTTTTCAGCGCAAGCTCCGGCCATCCCGGCGGATCTATGTCTATTGCCGATATTATGGCATATCTCTACTTCAGCGAGATGAACGTTAAACCCGAGGATCCCAAGTGGGAGGATCGCGACCGCTTCGTTATGTCCAAGGGTCATACCAGCCCCGCACTTTACGCAACTCTGGCAGAGAAGGGCTTCTTTGATAAGGAGCTTCTTACCACCTTCCGCCAGGCAGACAGTATTCTTCAGGGTCACCCCGATATGAAGGCAGTTCCCGGTGTTGATATGACTACCGGTTCTCTCGGCCTCGGCATCTCCGCTGCCTGCGGTATGGCTCTTGCGGCTAAGCACACCGGAAAGACCTTCCGTGTATACGCAGCTGTAGGTGACGGTGAGAGTGAAGAGGGTCAGGTTTGGGAGGCAGCTATGTTTGCCGCTCACCACAAGCTCTCCAATCTCTGCGCAGTTCTCGACCTCAACGGTCTTCAGATCGACGGTCCTATCACCGAGGTTATGAACCCCACTCCTCACGATGAGAAGTTCCGCGCATTCGGCTGGAACGTTATCGTTATCAACGGTCACGATTTCGATCAGATCGAGTCCGCATTTGAAGCAGCCAAGAAGTGCACCGACAAGCCTACCGTTATCATCGCCAACACCGTTAAGGGCAAGGGCGTATCCTATATGGAGAATCAGGTAAGCTGGCACGGCGCAGCACCGAATAAAGAGCAGTACGAGCAGGGCATGGCCGAGCTCGCGGCACAGCTCTAATGGAGGTTTACAGAAATGGCAGATAAGATAGCTACAAGAGAAGCCTACGGCAACGCGCTTGCTGAGTTTGGCGATAAGTACCCCAATCTGGTAGTATTTGACGCGGACCTTTCCGCCGCTACCAAGACCGGCGTTTTCAAGAAGAAGTTCCCCGACCGTCACTTTAACTGCGGTATCGCAGAGGGTAATATGGCATCTGTTGCCGCAGGTGCATCCACTGCGGGTCTTATTCCCTTCTTCTCCACCTTCGCAATGTTTGCGGCAGGCCGCGCATTCGAGCAGGTCAGAAACTCCATCGCTTACCCCCATCTTAACGTTAAGATAGGTGCTACCCACGCCGGCATTTCTGTCGGTGAGGACGGTGCTACCCACCAGTGCTGTGAGGATATCGCTACTATGCGTTCTATCCCCGGTATGGTCATACTCAATCCTGCTGACGCTGCTGAAGCACGTCTTGCGGTTGAGGCTGCTATTAACTACGAGGGTCCCGTTTACCTTCGTTTCGGCCGTCTTGCACTTCCCGTTATCTTTGACGAGAACTACAAGTTTGAGATCGGCCGCGGCGTAGTACTCGCTGAGGGTACTGACGTTTCCATCATCGCAACCGGTCTTATGGTTCACGAGGCTCTTGCCGCACGTGAGATCCTTGCAGGGGAGGGTATCTCCGCTGAGATCATCAACATCCACACCATCAAGCCCCTTGATACCGAGCTTGTTATCGCTTCCGCTTCCAAGTGCGGTGCGGTAGTTACCGCTGAGGAGCATAACATTATCGGCGGTCTCGGAAGTGCTGTCTGTGAGACTCTCGCAGGTGCGGTTCCCACCCCTGTTCTCAGAGTAGGTGTTGAGGATACCTTCGGCCGTTCCGGTAAGGTTCCTGCACTTATGGAGATGTACGGTCTTACCGCTGCTAATATAGTTGCAAAGGCAAAGGCCGCTATCGCTCTTAAGAAATAATAAATAAAGCTTCGGGCTGTCTCGCTGCCGTGAGACAGCCCCGGTTTTTTAAGTATCTTGAAGAAAAGGAGATCCGTTATGACCTGGGAAGAGCTTGAGAGTGCCGCCCGTGCCTGTCACGCGTGTCCTTTGGGGGACACGAGGACGAATCTGGTATTCGGCACCGGCAACAGAGAGGCTGATCTGATGTTCGTGGGTGAAGCCCCGGGTGCCAAGGAGGATGAACAGGGGATACCCTTCGTAGGTGCCGCAGGTAAGCTCCTTGACCGATATCTTGAGGCGGTGGATATAGCCCGTGAGGATGTGTACATAGCCAATATAATCAAGTGCCGTCCGCCCGGCAACCGTGATCCTCTGCCTGCAGAGGAGGCGTGCTGTATGCCGTTCCTCCGTGAGCAGGTAAAGCTGATCAGACCCAAAATGATAGTATGTCTTGGCAGAATAGCCGCAATGAAGCTGATAAAGCCGGATTTCAGAATAACTGCCGAGCACGGTCAGTTTTTTGAAAAGGGAGATTTTCTTATCTCCGCCGTATATCACCCCGCTCTTCTTCTCCGTGATCCGAGAAAGAAAGAGGATATGCTCATTGATATGAAGGCTATCAAGGCTAAGCTGGATGAGCTTAGTGGCCGTTAAAGGAATAAATAAAAACTCTCGGGTACTTTTGTTGTACCCGGGAGTTTTTTCATCTGAGATAATTATTAAGATAATTCAGTACCCGCTTTTTGTCTCCCGACCATAGAGGGGCGACAAGATCTTTTTTTGCTCCGTCGCCGGTGATGCGGTGTATTACCGTATCACAAGGTAATGCGTCAAGGCACTTTTTTAGTCCCTCTGCGTATTCTTCGAGCTCAAGACAGCGGAATTTTCCCTCAAGATAGTCCTTTTCCAGCCTTGTACCTCGGGAAACGTAGAGAAAGTGAAACTTCACACCGTCCGTGCCGGCCTCTGCCACTCCTTTGGCTGTGGAGACCCAGTCATCAGCTGACTCTCCCGGCAGACCTAAGATAATATGCGTTACTACTTCTATGCCTCTCTCTTTAAGGGCCTTGACCGCTTCGTAATACACCGCGGTGCTGTACCCGCGGTTGATGTACTCTGCGGTCTTTTCGTTTACCGTCTGAAGCCCCAGCTCAACACTTACCGGCTTTATTCGGTTTATCTCTGACAAAAGCTCAAGGACATCATCCCCGAGACAGTCGGGACGGGTGCCGATGGCAAGTCCAACGATATATTCGGGGGAAATGGCTGAATAGTATATCTCTCTCAGCTTATCTATAGGTGCGTAGGTGTTGGTAAAGGCTTGCAAATATGCAATATATTTGCCGTTCTTTATTTTCTTCTCTACTCTTGACTTGGCGGCCTCAAGCAGATGGGGGATATCCCTGCTGCCGCCTGAAGCAAATTCGCCGCTGCCGTCACCTGAGCAGAAGATACAGCCGCCTACCCCCACCTTTCCGTCTCTGTTTGGACAGGTAAAGCCTGCGTCTATTGACAGCTTGTATACCTTACAGCCGAATTTTTCTCTGTAGTATTCGCTTACTGTTTTTTGTTTCATCTTTTTTTCACGTCACAGCCACGTCCTATAGCTGCCGCCGGTCATACCGAGATGGCAGAAGTCACGGAGGACAGTACCGGATACTGTAAGAGTAGCTCCGTCAGAATTTGGGACGGGACGCAGATCAGAAGGAATATCCGTGAGTCTGAAGCTGTCAAAGGGGGCAGAGCAGTCGTCAAAGCTGTCAAGACCGTAGAGAATGGGCCCTGAGTAAAGAGAGCGCTTTCCCTCGTATTCCCCACCGCCGGGGGCGGTATAGGGTGTAAAGTCAAGTGAGATCTCTATCTCTGTATCAGAGGACACGTCAAGTAAGAAATATTTTCCGCTCTCCGGCTGATAATGTTTTCCGCCTGCAACTACCGTAGTATTCTTTGACCAGGCGGGGATCCTGATAGCCAGATGGGTTTTTCCGCCTGCAGGGGAGACGGACAGAGATATATTACCGCTGTAGGGATATCCGCCGGAAATTTTTACTGTGCCAAGCTCAGTTTCTGCGATAAGTGACTCAAAGCAGTTGATATAGAGAAGGTCATTCTTTTGAGAGACCGCCCATTCTCCAATCTCCGCCACACCTCTGGGGGCGTTAACCGAACAGCAGTTGATATCCGGTGTTCCTGCACGGCACTGAAAGCCGATGGTGTGGTAATTTGCCTCTCTTGTACCCTCCATGGGGGTGTTATACGTGGACCAATAGCCCGAGGGGGAGATACTGCCGAGAATACCGTTATAGTGGGCAAGCTCAAGCTGATCTATAATGGCGGGATCGAAGGTTCTGAAGAACAGCTCTTTTGAAAAGGCATCAAAGGCTACTGCACAGCAGGTCTCTATCTTTCCGTTTTCATATGGAGTACCGATAGCGCCCTCATTTGTGGAAAAACTTCCGGTGTTGTGCACGTCCGTCTTCTTTATGCTGCTGTATATCATCTTGCTGCCCTCAAGATACCTGTCCTCTCCCGTAATATCGTAAAGGGTAAGGTATCCCATTATTGCGTGGAGGCTCTCCCATCGGGGGGCGTGACACTGGTGGAAGTCCTTTCCGCCGAGAACACTGCTGAGATATCTGCCGCAGCCCTCTTTATCAATATCCTCTTCAACCGAAAGCGCAAAGTCGAGATATTCCTTTTTTTCTTTTTTCGTCATCAGGTACAGTATGCCGAATATATGCATAAGGCTGATGTTGATCTCTGTATTTCCGATAGAGATAAGCGGGGGATTCTCTCCGTAAAAGTGCGCCATAAACAGAGCCGCTAACCGCTCTGCCGCCTCAAAATACTCCTTTTTGCCGGTGATCTCGTACCACAGGATAAGACCGTACATAATGTGGTAGTGATTCCAGCCCTCCCAGGCGGTGACACCCTCCTCGCCTTCACCCTTCGGGTATCTTCTTCCGGTGAGACGGCATTCCTTGGCATAAGGCCCGAGATAACCCTCGCCGTCAATGTAGCCGATAAGCTCGTCGGCAAAGCTGACAGCGGTGCTCTTCAGCTCCTCGTCACCGCTGATGCGGTATGCGTATCCGCAGGAGGTGAGATATTTGCCTGCAAATTCACCCGACCAGCCCAGCAGATGTCTGAGGGGACGGCGGTCCCGTGCGGTGAACATTTTCAGCACCATTGGATCCCGCTCCGGCAGGTCTACGAGGAATTTTCTTATCAGTTTTTCGTTATATCTGCCGGTGATACCGTGAAAACGGATGCTGTCCGGCCGCTTTATACTGTCTGTCATTTGTTGTCTGCTTCTTTCTTTTTGTATTCGAAAAATTTTTTGTTATATATGCACCCGATCTCGCCGTCAAGATTTCTCTCAACTATGTAGAACTCGTCCCCCATAAGAGAGGTGTTGTATATCCCTTCAAGCGACATATAGTAGTTTTCGCTCCAGTTATAGAGATTTCCGACTCCCTTTGGCGCTTCCCAGTCACAGCCGTTAAAATGAAATACATATTTTTCCTCAATACCGAATGCCGTGTTTTTAGAAAGCATTCTTCTTGAATGGCTTGCAGGCACCGATTCAAGATTTACGTGGCTGAGGGTATCCTCTCTTACGGTAAAGCCTGACCCCAAAATCGCTTGTTTGCGGCGCTTATGCTTTACAGTGTCCTTTATCAACACGATAAAAGGAGTAATAAGGTAGGCTATAGGTCCTATGAACAAATACCACGGGCTCCTCAGAAAATAAGCTAAAACAAAGCTGATGCCAAACAGCACGTATACCAGATAGTAAAGGGGCTCGTGCTTTTTCTCCACCCCGGCGTATGAGGTAACCATCAGGTCGCTTTTTATATTTTCTTCGGTGAGCAGGTCTTTTTTTATCTTTTCCATTGTCTTTCCTTTCGGGATTTAGTTGTTTTTTTCATTATATCATAATTTTTACATTTTTCATACATTTTTCTTAGATCTTAATAACCCCCGCTTGTTGTACAGTACATTTTTTTATGATAGAATATTAATGGAGTAAGGTCAGGGAGGGATAAAGCCGTGACTAAAATACTGATAGTTGAAGACGATGAGAATATAGCGGGTACCATAAAGGCTACCTTGACGATGGTGGGCTATACCACAGAAATATGCTATAACGGTGCCGAGGCGGTAGAGGTGATACTTGGCGGACAGTGGGATCTTGTGCTTCTTGACGTTATGCTTCCGGGGCTTGACGGTTTCGGAGTAATGGAGAAGATCAGAAGCACAGAGATACCGGTGATCTTTCTTACTGCGATGCAGAACGTTCTCGATAAGGTAAACGGACTGCGGCTGGGTGCGGAGGATTATATAGTCAAGCCTTTTGAAGCTCTTGAGTTACTGGCACGTATCGAGGTGGTGCTGAGGAGAAAGAACAAGCTGTCCTCTGTAATAAAATACGGTGACATAACGGTTGACACCGAGGGATACACGGTAAAAAAGGGAGAGAGCACTGTAGCGCTCACCCCCAAGGAATTTCAGAGCCTTATGCTGTTTCTCTCGAATATTGACGTGGCGGTCACCCGTGAGAGACTTCTGTCCACCGTATGGGGATACGATTTTGAGGGTGAGAGCCGCACGGTGGATATACACATACAGCAGCTGAGAAAAAAGCTGGGACTCCATAAGCATCTCGTTACTATTCCTAAGCTGGGCTACCGGCTCAACCGATACGAGGAATTATAAAATGAAACTGAAATGGAAGATATTTCTGGTGTCGCTGGTGTTTATTATGGCGGCAGTAGCGGTCACCTTCGTCACTATCCTCAACGTGACTCTTGAAAGATCCGTTGCCTCTGACAGAGAGAGTGCCGCCGCATATAACGGCTATTTTGCCTCCTCGGTGTCGGGCAGGATACTGTATAAGCAGGTCTCGCAGGGTGTTTCCGTCCTTGGAAGTGAAGAGATAAACTCAGCCTTGCGGGATATTGCTCTCGATTATGAATCATTCGGAGATGCGGCGGCGGTTTTGCTTCTTGACGAGAGGGGGAAGACTGTAGGAGCAGGCGGAAATACACAGCTTGCCGAGACAGAGAGCCTTCCGAGACGGGGAGAGCTTACCGACAGCGACTGCTATACCGTTATTTGCGACAGAGAGGGCCGCAGTTATCTTACGGCGGCATCCGCCTTTTCGATACACGGGCAGGATATAGCTATCTACTCAGTTCACGACGTTACAGATACATATAATTCATTTAAGGAGCTGTCGAGATTCGGCACAGCGGTCAGTCTTGTGTCTGCTATTACCGTTTCGCTTTTGCTGTTTGTTATCACTGTCGTGCTTCTTCGCCCGATAAACACTCTTAACCGGTCGCTGGGTGCTATCGCCGGCGGTAACTATGCTTCAAGAGCACCTCTCTCCGGGGGAGCAGAGTTTAAAGAGATCGCAGGAAATATAAATATAATGGCTGAGGCGGTGGAGGACAACGTTCATAGGCTTGAGAATATCGCCGAGAGCAGAAAGCAGTTTACCGACAGCTTTGCTCACGAGATGAAGACTCCGCTTACCTCCATACTTTGTTACGGAGATCTTCTCAGAATAAAAAGAGACGTCAGCGAGGCTGAGCGGCTTGAATACTCGGCGGTCATAGTGGAGGAGGCAAAGCGCTTAAAGGCCCTGTCGTCAAAGCTGCTCGAGCTTGCAACTACCGAAAGTGCAAATCTTGAGCTTGAGAAAATTGACCTTTCCGGACTTTTCTCGGAAATAGAGTCGGCAGTACGGCCTATTCTCTCGGCAAGGAATATTACTCTTGAGGTCAAGGGAGAGGGCAGTACCCTCTTAGGCGACAAGGATCTTATCCGGTCCCTTGTATATAATCTTATCGACAACGCGCAAAAGGCCTCAAGTGAGGGCGGTGAGATCATCCTCAGCCAGGCACGTACAGATGATAAGACTCTTATAACCGTCACTGACCGCGGTATAGGAATGACGGACGAAGTGCTGAAGCGTGTATGCGAGCCCTTCTATATGGCAGATAAATCCCGCTCCAGAAAGGCGGGAGGCGCAGGCCTGGGGCTTTCCCTTTGCGCTGAGATAGTTCGCCGCCACGGGGGAGCGATATCCATCGACAGTACCCCCGGTAAGGGAACGCGGGTAGAGGTATCCTTACCGCACACAAATGAGGCAGAGGAGTAGAGAGAAAATGAAAAATAAAAAGAGCTTATTTTATTCTCTTCTTGCCCTCTTTCTCGGGATCATCATAATTGTTGGCGGAACAGCCGCCATGGCCGCCGCCGCAGATATGATCCCCGATCATAAGGGCAGTACTGTGAGTGTACCCCTTCCGGATGGCGGCGGAGCGGTGTATTTTGAGGGAGTCCCCGGGATAGACCGTCTCTACCCATTAAACCTCTTCCACACCGACGATACCGTTAACAATCCTACTATGATGCCGGAGGATATTTATTCCGCGGTAGTCAATAATTTTGACTGGTACCCCACGGACAGCGTTACCGCCGCCGCAAAGGACGGATTTATACTGCTGAACGCTGTGGGAGATGAAGGGTCATATCAGTGTGTGACCACCCTTAACCGCGGGCTGCTTGCCGTCTCATCTGCCGGTGACGACTACACTGTCACTACTGCAGATATCGAGGCCGCCCACAACAAGGTAGCTGAGTCAGCGGCACTGGCGCAGAATAACCATACAGTCCTGAGACAGCATATCACGGCACTTATTTCGGGTGACGAGATAGATCTTGCCAAAACAGGATCGCCGGTAGAGGATTTCTTTAAGATGTACTGTGGGTATACTGCGGATATCCGGGATGATAATATAGGCTCTCCGGTACCCGACAGATATATTGAAGCCCAGTATATTTATACTCTCCTATATTTTGGCAGCTATGCCGCCGTGTATTCCGACGGTATGATATTCCTTACCTATACCGTATCCGATTTCGGTACTCTTACCCTTTCCTGGTCGGCAAAGGATCTTTCCTTCAGAGGTATGGCACTTGATGCCCGACAGGCACTGCCGGTAAGTGCGGAATAAAAAATCACTTTTACTTTTTTCTTACATTTCGCTGAATACTTTATGCAGTACCCCGTGATATTATGGTATCACAAAAGGGAAGAACAGATACAGGTGACAGGGTACTGCAGGATCTTGCTCATGATCAGTCTTCTTCTCT
>JAFQUL010000232.1 GCA_017408535.1 Clostridia bacterium | reverse complement strand
TCCCCTCCTTCGCAAGACCTCAAGAGAAGTAGAGGAGATAACCCCCAGAATAAAGACTCTTATTGACGATATGGTGGAGACTCTTCACCGTGCCAACGGTTGCGGACTTGCCGCACCTCAGGTTGGTATACTCCGCCGCGTGGTAATAGTTGAGACTGAGCCGGGCGTTATATATAAGATGATCAACCCCGAGATAATCAAGACCTCGGGTGAACAGGAGGAGGCAGAGGGCTGCCTTTCCATTCCCGGCAAATGGGGAATAACCAAGCGTCCCGCCAAGGTCACGGTGAGAGCCACCGGCATTGACGGCAGAAAATTCGAGGTCACCGGAGAGGGACTCCTTGCCAGAGCCTTCTGCCACGAGCTTGACCACCTTGACGGTAAGCTCTTTACCGACTGTACCGTCAGAATGCTTGATCCCGACGAGGTAGAATAAAGTGAAGATACTTTTTATGGGTACTCCGGACTTTGCGGCAGAAATACTGAAGGCCCTTCATAAGACCGAGAAGGTTGCGGCGGTATTTACTCAGCCGGGAAAGCCCAAGGGCAGAGGACACAATATCGTCCCCGGTGCAGTGGAACAGCTTGCCACCGAGCTGGGGATACCTTGCTACACTCCCATAGCTCTTAGGGACGGCAGTGCTATGGAGCTTATCCGTGAGATAGATCCCGAGCTTACAGTTGTGGTTGCCTACGGTAAGATATTGCCTGTCGAGATACTTGACTATCCGAAATATGGTTCTGTCAATATTCATGCTTCTCTTCTCCCCCGCTGGAGAGGAGCCGCACCTATTCAGAGATCAATTATGGCAGGTGACAGCGAGACCGGTGTTACTACAATGATGATGGATGCCGGACTTGATACAGGGGATATGCTGGTTACCGAGAAGGTGGCTATTCTTCCGGAAGACGACTTCGGGACCCTTCACGATAAGCTGGCAGAGGCGGGTGTCAAGGCTATACTTGAAACTATAGACAGAATAAAAAACGGTACTCTTGTGAGAACTCCTCAGCCCGAGGAGGGAATTACCTATGCCGAGAAAATAGAAAAAGCTGACGCTGTAATTGACTTTAACTCTTCATCATCAGAACTTCTCTCTAAAATAAGAGGTCTCTCTCCGTTCCCGATGGCGGTAACCAAGCTGAAGGGCAAGCTGCTTAAGATAGCATCTGCTAAAGCGTCTGACAAGAAGACCTCGTCAGCTCCCGGTACCGTTGTGTCAAGCGGTAAGGACGGTATCTTTGTCGCTGTAGCAGACGGCGTTATAGAGCTGAAGGAGGTCGTCCCCGAGGGCAAGAGAAAAATGAGTGCCGAGGAATTTGCCCGCGGTCACAGCGGACTTGAGGGAGAGGTACTCTCATGGCAGTGAACGGTAAGGTCAACGTAAGAGATGCCATCGTCAACTCTCTTATGCGTACCACAAACGGCTCAAAGTTCTCAAATCTTGAGCTGGACTCTGCTCTGAAGAAATACGATCTGTCACAGAAGGACAGAGCACTTTTTACCGCAATATACTACGGGGTCATTGAAAGACGGATAACCCTTGATACCATTATCGGCAAGCTGTCCTCAAGACCTTTAGAGAAAATCGATCCCCGCACTCTTGAGATACTGAGAGTTGCTCTTTATCAGCTTCGCTTTATGGACAGAATACCCGCTCACGCGGCGGTGTCAAGTGCAGTTGATCTCACCCGTAAGGGCGGCACCGATTCCTTTGTCAATGCGGTGCTGAGAGCTTATCTTCGTTCTCCCGATGATTTTGAGGGAGAGAAGCTCGGACTTTTGGGTGCTGAGCTTCTGTCATATAAATACTCCGTTCCGGTATGGCTGGTTGAGAGCTGGACAGCGGACTACGGATATGAGACCGCCGAGAAAATAGCGGCGGAGTCTTGCTCACGTCCCACTGTTACTTTAAGAGTTAATACTCTCGTTTCCTCATCTGATGAGATCTGCCGCGAGCTTACTGCGGCGGGTATTGAATGCGAGAGGGTAGAGGATTCGGAAAGTGCGGTAAGACTGCTTTCATCCTGTCCCCTGGAGGAGCTGTCTCCTCTTCGTGAGGGAAGAGCATACGTACAGGATATGGCATCTCAGTACGCATCCGCCGTGCTTGCTCCTCTTCCCGGGGAAACAGTTTTTGACGTTTGTGCCTGCCCCGGCGGTAAAAGCTTTTCAGCGGCTATGCACATGGAAAATAAGGGCAGGGTGCTTTCCTTTGACCTGCACCGCAGCAAGCTGTCTCTTATTGATAAAGGAGCAGAAAAGCTGGGGATAGATATTATTGAGACCGCCGAGAGAGACGGCAGAATATTTGTGCCGGAATACGAGGGTATAGCTGACAGGATAATATGCGATGTCCCTTGCTCCGGACTTGGCGTTATATCAAAGAAGCCGGAGATCAGATATAAGGATCCCGCAGAAATAAAACGTCTTCCCGAGATACAGAGTGCAATTCTTGAGAACTGCTCCCGGTATCTGAAAGCAGGCGGAACTCTCGTGTACTCCACCTGCACTCTTAACCGTGCGGAAAACGATGAGGTTTACGATCGCTTTATTTCCTCATCCGAGGGCTTTGTACCTGAGGATTTTGAGGTGGGCGGCCGCCGTTCGACGGGCGGAAAGCTGACCTTGTTCCCATTTGACGGAACTGACGGATTTTTTATATCAAAAATAAAACGGGTAAAATAGGGTAGAATATGGGAAAAACAGATATACTCGGACTGCTTCCCGATGAGCTTTCGGATTTTCTCGTATCAATAGGGGAACCGAAATACAGAGGAGCACAGCTTTACGGCTGGCTTATGAAGGGCAGAGAGATCGGTGAAATGACAAATCTTCCGGCATCTCTCAGAGAAAAGCTCGCAGAGCACGCTGAGATGCGGCTTCCGAAGGTGGAAAGAAAGCTGGTATCAAAGCTTGACGGTACGGTAAAATACCTGTTCCGTCTCATAGACGGAGAGTGCGTCGAGAGCGTTGTAATGCGTTACGAGCACGGTATCTCAATATGTATATCCTCTGAGGTAGGTTGTCCTATGGGGTGCGTTTTCTGTGCCTCAACCATCGGGGGAAAGGTACGTAACCTTACAGCATCGGAGATGCTGGGTCAGATAGTTGCCGCATCCCGAGATATCGGAGAAAGAATATCCAATGTGGTTATGATGGGTATCGGAGAGCCTCTTGACAATTACGATAATACCGTGAGATTTCTCAGACTTGTAAATGAGGAAAAGGGCCTCGGTATTGGATACAGACATATATCTCTGTCTACCTGCGGAGTTGTCCCGATGATAGACAGACTCAGGGAGGAAAATATTCCGATAACTCTTTCGGTATCTCTTCACGCCGCTGAGGACGAGGCAAGATCGGCAATAATGCCGATAAACCGCAGATATCCCCTCGGTGAGCTTATGCCTGCCTGCAGACGTTACTTTGACGGCAGCGGCAGACGGATATCCTTTGAATATACTCTTATCAGAGGGAAAAACGACTCTGAGAAAAATGCAGATACCTTGGTTCAGCTGCTTAGAAAATACTTTTCAGACAAGGGAAAGCTGCTTCCCCTTCACGTAAATCTTATCCCCGTCAATGAGGTAAAGGAGAGGGATTTCTCCCGTTCCGACAAGGCGGCGGTGGATAATTTTGCGAGATTTCTCAATTCAAAGGGAGTCAACGCAACTGTCAGACGCCGTCTCGGTTCTGATATAAACGCTTCCTGCGGTCAGCTGAGACGTGAGTCACAGAGGTAAACACCATAACAGGATTTTTAACATATATTCTTTACATGTTAATATATTTTTATTATAATATAACTTGATAGAAATCAGTTTTTATCCGCGTGGGCGACCCCACGTGAGTCTCTCGGAAAGGAGACGGTCGGTTTATCCGATCGCCGGTATGCTTCAATATGATCACCTATTTCGGAAAAAGTGATATCGGAAAAAAGCGCAGTAATAATCAGGACACCTTTGAAGTCGCCGAGCTTCCCGCAGGCGCATTTCTCGCAGTAGTGTGCGACGGTATGGGCGGTGCTCACGGCGGCAAAGAGGCATCTACTATTGCATCATCTGTATTTATTTCTTATATAAAGGACAAAATGCAGGATGCCGATATAGACGGTGCAATGTCCTTAACAGGCGCAGATGTTTCAAAAATACTGTCCTCTGCCGCATCAGCCGCAAATGACAGCGTATATGGCAGAGCAAGGGAGAATGCCGCTCTCAGCGGTATGGGTACTACTCTTGCGGCGGTGCTGTTTTACGATGGTTGTGCTTATGTGGCAAATGTCGGAGACAGCCGCGTATATATCGCCGATAAGGATCATATCGAGCAGGTCACCCATGACCATTCGTACGTACAGTATCTGGTGGATATGGGGGTAATGACAGAGGAAGAAGCTAAAAACGCTCCTAACAGGAATATCATCACACGTGCGGTGGGAATTGAAAAGGATCTGGAAACAGACGTTTCTACAGTATCGATCCCTTCCGATAAGACCGGGGAAACAGTAGTCCTTATCTGTTCTGACGGTCTCTGCGGCCCTCTTGATGAGACTGAGATCCACGGAATAATCACAAACGGTGATGAGATAGAAAAACAGACCGAGGAGCTTATTGCCGCCGCTAACGATAAGAGCGGAAGCGACAACATAACCGCCGTTCTTATCAGACCCTGTGAGTAGCGCGACAGCATATACCACGGTAAAAAAACAAGAGGAGCTTCGGGATAAAACATCCCGATGAAAATATAATGGATGCTTTTTCAAAATATATCGGACATACCTTTGATAACAGGTACAAGATAGTAAAGATAATAGGCGTCGGCGGAATGGCAGTGGTGTTTGAGGCTACCGATCTCATTCAGAAGAGAAGAGTAGCTGTCAAAATGCTCAGAGACGAGTTTTCAAAGGACTTTCAGGCGGTCAAGCGCTTTATAAATGAGTCAAAGGCCGTATCGATGCTTTCACATCCCAACATAGTAAAGATTTACGACGTATCGGTCAAGGAAGACCTTAAATACATCGTAATGGAGCATATAAACGGTATAACCTTAAAGAACTATATGGATCAGAAGGGAATGCTCTCGGTAAGAGAGACCTTTGCCTTCTCAGAGCAGATATTGAAGGCTCTTGACCACGCTCATTCAAAGGGCATAATACACAGGGATATCAAGCCCCAGAACATTATGCTTCTTGAAAACGGTATTATCAAGGTCACCGACTTTGGTATAGCCAAGCTGCCGAATGCCGAGACGGTCACTATGACCGATAAGGCGATCGGAACTGTATATTATATCAGCCCCGAGCAGGCAAGCGGTAAAAAGACCGATCAGCGCAGTGACCTGTATTCTCTCGGCGTGCTTATGTATGAGATGCTTGCAGGCAAACTGCCCTTCGTTGCAGACAGCCCGGTATCCGTGGCTCTTAAGCAGATCAACGATATTGCAGAGCCCATCCGTAATATCAACCCCCGGGTTCCCCGCAGCCTTGAGCAGTTTATTGAGTATACCATGGAGAAAGATCCCGAGCTCCGTTTCCAGAATGCAGGACAGATGCTCAAGTATCTTCTCAAGATCAAGGCAAACCCCAATATAGTATTCAAGAGCAATCCCAATAAGAGCAAGGATAAGGAACAGCGCTCAAGCGGTTCTATGTTCCCGATAATAATGGGTGTTGCCTCTGCCTTTCTTATCGTGCTTATAACCACGGGCGCGATACTTATATCCAATCTTCTTCAGGCAGAAAATGACAGCAATGCCGCCCATGAGATAGAGGTCATCTCTGTACAGGGTCAGCTTTATACAGAGGAACTGAAGAATAAGCTGAAGACGGAAAATTATAACGTCATAGAAAAATACGAATACAATGACAAGTTCCCGCAGAATCAGATAATTGCCCAGGATCCTCTTCCCGGTGAGACCAGAAAGCTTGCGACCTCAAAGTCAAAATGTGATATAACCATAACCATAAGCAACGGTACCAAGACCGTTATGATAGAGGACTACAAAATACAGGATTACCGCGAGGTACAGAACAGACTCAAGAGCCTCGGTGTCAGAGTAAAGATCGAAAAGCAGTATCATGACACTGTGCTTATGGACTATGTTATTGAGACTGATCCCCCGGCAGGAACTCTTGTCAAGAGTACAGTCGACACCGTAGTTACTATCTACGTCAGCCAGGGTCAGAAGATCGAATACGTTATGGTCCCGGATTTCGTCGGCAAGAGCGAGAGTCAGGCAATGGCGGATCTGATCGAGTCTCAGATCGCTCTCGGTGATAAGAGCTACAGAAAGTCGCAGAAGCCGAAGGGTACTATACTTGAGCAGAGCATTACCCCCTCCTCAAGCGTGGTAAAGGGTATCACCTCCATCGACTTTGTTATAAGCGGCGGACCGGATTATACCGAGTAATCAGAAAAGAAAGACGAAGCTTTATATGGCTGAAAAAACTGGAATTATTATTAAGGGAGTGGGCGGTCTGTACACCGTCCTTCTTCCCGATACGGGAGAATATCTTCCTTCAAGAGCAAGAGGCATATTCAGACACAACAATATTACTCCCGAGGCCGGTGACCGTGTTTCGGTGGAGTATGACGACAGTAAAAAGCCACTGGCTGACGGTGTGATAAACGATATACTTGACCGTAAAAACGTGCTTATTCGTCCCCCTATTGCTAATCTGGATACTCTTTTCGTCGTTCTGTCGGTGGCTCGCCCGGTTACCATTACCGAAACGGCAGATAAGCTTATTGCGGCGGCAGAGCATTACGGTGCTGAGCCGATAATTATAATAACCAAGAAAAATCTTGATCCTTCTGAGGCGGCCCGTCTTGAGGAGATATACAAAAAAGCCGGCTTTACCGTATTCCTTACCGACAGCCATGACGGTGACGGAATAGATGCGGTACGCGACTATATAATCGGTACTGCCGGCAAGGGGATCTCTGCTTTTGCAGGCGCATCCGGTGCAGGTAAGACCACTATCTTTAACGCACTTTTCCCCGGCCTTACTCTTAAGACAGGAGCTGTCAGTCATAAGACCGGCAGAGGCCGACATACTACCCGTGCGGTAGAGCTTCATCCTCTCAGAGAGCTTGGATATCCCGATTCACCGGGATTTCTTGCAGACACACCGGGCTTCAGTGCCTTAGATTTTCTCAGGTTTGATTTTTTTGAGCTGGATGAGCTTCCCCTTAATTTCAGAGAATTCAATCGCTATATAGGGGAGTGTAAATATAAGAAATGCACCCATCTTTGCGAGGAGGGGTGCAGTATAGTGGAGGCGGTAGAAAAGGGGGATATATCCCACAGCCGCCACGATAGCTACAGAGCAATGTATGCGGAACTTAAACAGAGGAAGCCATGGGAGAAAAAAAGCTGAAAACAGTGTACATATATACCGGCGGTGAGACCCACGGCAGTCTTTTGCCTGTGCCGCCGTGTGATTCGTTTGTCATAGCCGCTGACAGCGGATATGATCTTGCCGCGAGGTGCGGTGTTGTTCCACAGCTGTTGGTAGGTGATATGGACTCTCTTGAGTCAAAGAATATCCCGAATACGGTAAAAACGGTAAAAGTCAAGGCAGAAAAGGACGAGACAGACACTATGCTCGCCGTGGATATGGCTTTGTCTATGGGAGCGGAGGAAATATTTATTTTCGGCGGTCTTGGTGGCAGAGCAGACCATGGGCTTTCCAATATGTATCTTCTTGAATACATTTATACCAGGGGTGCTGTCGGCTGTATCTCTGACGGAAAGAACGTTGTCAGATATATCCGCGACGGCAGTATTACTTTTCCGTCGGACGGACACAAATACTTCTCTCTTATATCTCTTGACTTATCGTCTGTGGGTGTTACCGTCATCGGCGGTAAATATCCGCTTGAGAACGCAGAGCTTAAAAGAGAGCGGCAGTACGCCGTCAGCAACGAGTTTCTGCCGGGGGTAAGTGAAGCCACCGTTACAGTAGAAAAAGGCGCACTTTTAATAATAACAAGTTGTCCCTGAACAAAAATTTACGCAGAGCATATACTGAAAACGAGATAAACAGCAACTTAAGGAAGGGTATATGCTATGAAAATAGTTGTGGTGAAGTCACCGAAGCTGCTTATTCCTTTTCTCAAAAAGCTCTTCGGTATCTCCAAAGGCTGAAAAATCCGCCGTATCATCATAAAAAGTGATACGGCGGATTTTTATTGGCACACGAAAACCACCTGCTAAGCAGGTGGTTCCAAAGAGGCTTATGCCGTTGAGCAAGCCCGCCGCAGCGGTAGGCTCCCCTGTGTAAGGGGAGCTGTCAGCGAAGCTGACTGAGGGGTTGTTTGAGAGCATTTTTTACAATCCCTCCGTCACGGCAAGCCGCGCCACCTCCCTTTGCACAAGGGAGGCGAAATAGTAGCCACATCTGTGGCGGTAGGGCGAGTTT
>JAFQUL010000231.1 GCA_017408535.1 Clostridia bacterium | reverse complement strand
AGGTAAAGAGAGGGGACAAGCTGTTCTTCGTCGGTCCTAACGGATGCGGAAAATCCACCCTTCTTAAGATAATCCTCGGTCAGCTGTCCCCAACATCCGGCGAAAGCGAGCTGGGATATAACGGTGAGATAGGATATTACGATCAGGAAAACCAGAATCTCGATCCTCAGAATACCGTACTTGACGAGCTGTGGAATGCATATCCCGACCGCACCCAGACCGAGATACGCAACACTCTTGCAAGATTTCTCTTTAAGGGTGACGATATTGAGAGACGTGTCGGTGTTCTCTCGGGCGGTGAGCGTGCCCGTCTCACCCTCTCTAAGCTGATCCTATCGAAAATGAACCTCCTCGTTCTTGACGAGCCTACAAACCACCTTGACATTCCCTCAAGAGAGGCGCTTGAAGCGGCGCTGTCCGAGTTTGACGGTACTCTTATCGCCGTGTCTCACGACAGATATTTTATCGACCGTCTGGCAAGCAAGATAGCTGACTTTGACGGCGGCGGACTGAAGCTGTATCCCGTGCGCCGTCCGGGTGAGGCATATACCGAGTTCACCGAGGAGAAGACCCGTCTATCTCTCTTAAATCAGCCGGACAGCGGTGAAGAAAAGCCGGCCGCCCCACAGAGAAGCTCAAAGGAGGAGTACCTTGCCGCCAAGGCCGCTCTGGCAGATGCGAAAAAGGAAGAACGCAGAAAACAAAAGATGCGGGAGGAGCTTGCCGCTCTTGAAGAGGAGCTTGAAAAGGTAGAGGCAGAGCTGAGCGGTCCTGCAGGCTACGATTATCTGCTTGCCGCAGAGCTTGACTCAAGGAAAACAGAAATAGAGGAAAGACTTCTCGTACTTTACGGCGAAGATCTTTAAGCCGGTCCCATTTTGTGACAAAATACACTCCGATATATTGATATAATCCAAGTGAAGTATCAGTATATCGGAGGTTTTTTTATGTCTTTTGACAGTTGTGCCGTGTCCTTTGACACAAAAGATAACGTTCTCACCGCCGCTGTTAGCGGAGAGATAGATCACCACAGCGCCAAGGCCATACGTGAAAAAATAGACGCAGAGCTGTTCTATCTTCGCCCGGACAAGCTGATTGTGGATATGTCACGGGTGACCTTTATGGACAGCTCGGGGCTTGGGCTCATTATGGGCAGGATGAAATCAGCCGAGGAGATCGGCTGCGGCTTTGCTCTGAAAAATCCCGGTGAGAGAATAAAACGGCTCCTTGACCTGGCAGGAGCCGACAGAATATTTGATATTACCGAAGAAAAAGCATCAAAAGGAGAAAAGAAATGAAGGAAAGATCAAAAAGCAGGAAAACAATTGCCGCACCGGTAAACGAGATGCGGCTGATCCTCCCGGCAAAATCCGTAAACGAAAAAGCGGCAAGAAGTGCGGTAGCCGCCTTTGTCTCTGTACTTGATCCTACCCTATCCGAGCTGTCCGACATTAAATGTGCGGTATCCGAGGCGGTGACCAACTGTATCGTCCACGGCTACAGAGATACTCCCGGGAAAGGAGAGATCTACATAACGGTAAGGATATTCGAGGACTCTCTCTTAAAGATAACCGTCAGAGACAGGGGCTGCGGCATTGCGAATATTGAGGAAGCAAGAACTCCCCTGTTCACCACAGACCCCGAGGGGGAGCGAAGCGGTATGGGCTTTGCGGTAATGGAGAGCTTTACCGACAGGCTGACGGTACTGAGCAAGGTGGGACGCGGAACTACCGTAAAAATGGAAAAACGGCTGGGGACGACCCTTGACCGTGTGTAAATGAGATGGAAAGCCTTAAAGAGACCCGAGGGCAGTCAAATGAGGCTCTGCTGATTCGGGCAAGAAGCGGAGACAGAGAGGCAGAGGCGCTTATCATCAGCGAAAATCTCGGTCTTGTCCGCAGTATTGCATTTCGATTCAGAGGACGGGGGTGCGAGGACGAGGATCTTCTTCAGATAGGCACCCTGGGACTTCTCAGAGCCGCAAGGAGCTTTGACACCTCACGCGGGGTGGTCTTCTCCACCTACGCAGTACCGCTTATCATCGGAGAGATAAAACGGTTTCTCAGAGATGACGGAATGATAAAGGTGGGACGTGCACGAAAGCAGCTGGGGGCAAAGCTGTACCGCGAGAGAGAGGAATATATCCGCGTCCACGGACACGAGCCGAAGCTGTCCGAGCTTGCCGAGGCCGCAGGGGTGGAGATAGAAGAGGCCGCAGACGCTCTTGAAGCATCCTCCCCCATAAGATCGCTGTCAGACCCGGTCGCATCAGACGGCACGGGAGAGCTGACGGTGGGGGACACGGTGTCTGCGGGCACGGAGGAGCTTGACCGAATAACCGAGCATATAGCTCTCTCAGAGGCCCTGAGAAATCTGCCGCCCCTAAAACGCAGTATTATCACACTCAGATATTTTTCCGATCTGACGCAAAAGGAGACAGCCGATGCTCTGGGACTGACCCAGGTAAAGGTATCAAGAGAAGAAAAGAAGATACTGAGCGAGCTTAAAAGCATACTCGGTGATGCGGAATGATATATCTAATGACTTATTTTATAACTATCTAACTCAATGCATCATAAAGGGATAGTTTGTTGTTGTACCTTTGGGGTGTGACCGCAGGCGATAATAATCCTCCGTTGCGTAAAGGAGCAGAAGCTTCCGTTTTTTGAAGTAACAGGTAACCGTGAATAGCGAAAAATATTTTTGATTTTCAGCCGGCAAAAAGAATTTTTATTTTTGCCGGTTGAAAAGTAATAGGGTTAATGCTATAATGTAAAAAAACGTGAAGGAGCAAGATTATGGCAAATTTCCAAATAAATCAGGATATAACTTATAACGTATCTCCTATCGCCGAGAAAAACAAATTTATTAATATGCCTGCAGAAAACGCGGCTCTTCCGAAATACGAAGAAGTATCTCATTTACTCCCTATGCCTATTTGGGACGGTCATGATGATACCATCGATTGCCATGACTTTGCATGGCGTACAGCATTCGCTAATCTAAGGCCGTCAAATGCTGACTCTAAATTTGTTTCAAATTTTATAGACACAGCGTTTAACGGATACCTTTTCATGTGGGATTCCTCCTTTATAGTCATGTTTGGAAAATATGGATCCCGCGCATTCAATTTTCAAAAAACCCTCGATAATTTTTATTCACATCAGCATATGGACGGCTTTATCTGCCGTGAATTGTGCGAGCATGAGCCGGGAGAACAATTTTCAAGACATGATCCTTCCTCAACCGGACCGAATGTTCTCGGCTGGTCAGAGTGGGAGTATTATTGCCAAACAGGAGACATACGCCGACTTGAAATGATCTTCGATCCGCTTCTTGCATATCATCTGTGGCTCAAGGAGCATAGGACATGGCGTGACGGCACGTACTGGTCAACCGGATGGGGATGCGGAATGGATAACCAGCCTCGCCTGGAAAAGGGTTACCACGTTTCCTTTTCCCACGGTCATATGGTTTGGATAGATGCATGCATTCAGCAGGTTCTTTCCGCAAAGATACTGGTAAAGATCGCAGATATAATCGGTCGTGCGGACGATGAAGAGGTATCCATTCTCAAAAAAGAGATCGAAAATCTCTCCTCCCTGATAAACGAAAAGCTTTGGCACGACGAGGATGCTTTTTACTATGATCTTCTGAAAACGGGCGAGCTCAACAGAGTAAAATCGATAGGAGCATATTGGGCACTTCTTGCGGACATCATACCCAAAGAAAAACTCGATAGATTTGTCTCTCACCTGGACAATGAGAAGGAGTTCAAGCGTCCGTGCCGTGTACCATCACTTGCGGCAGATCACCCCGAATACCAAGACGACGGAGGATATTGGCGCGGCGGCGTATGGGCACCTACAAATTATATGGTGCTCAAGGGACTTGAGAAAAACGGATATAACGATCTCGCGCACGATATCGCAAAAAATTGCCTTGAAAACGTAGTGGCTGTATTCAAAAAGGATGGGACTCTTTATGAAAACTACGCACCGGAAAGACCTGACAGAGGCAACCCGGCAGAAAAAGATTTCGTCGGATGGTCAGGACTTTTCCCGATAAGCATATTGTTTGAGTACGTTTTCGGAATTCGTTCTTACGTAAGCGAAGAGAAGATAGTGTGGGACGTCCGTTTGCTGGAGAAGCACGGTATTAAGAATTATCCGTTTAACGATCTTTCGGTAGATCTCATTTGTGAGGAAAGAGCATCGGAAAACGATGAACCCATCATTACCGCACTGTGCGAGAAGCCCATCGAGATAGAAATTCGCTATAGAAACAAATCCAAGATTATTCGCGCATCTGCAAAGAATTAAAAAAAGGGGCTGTAAAAAAAACAGATTATCCTTTTACTTGTGAGTTAATTGATAGCACAAACCTTGGCTCCCTCTGACGAGGGAGCTGTCACCGTAAGGTGACTGAGGGAGAGAAAAAACTTTAATTTAATGCTTTTTTACTCTCTCCCTCCGTCTTTTTGCTTTGCAAAAATCCACCTCCCTCGTCAGAGGGAGGCAAGGTCTTCATATTCCAAAATAACTCGACAAATCATTTATATACATATTTGATCAGATAACAAAAACTAAAAATGCGGAAGTAGTTTGAATTTTTTTACTTCTTCCGCAATCTTTTTTTATTTAGTTTATTTTTTGCGTGTTTAAGGGCATTGAGTTTTTTGCAGCTCCTTTTTTATGATCTCTTTATTCTTTAACCGCAGAGCTGTTAAGCGCGACCTCGAGCATACAGATCTTTACCCCCTGAGAGGAGAATTTCTGCTCGTACTCGGTCATTACGTTGTCCTTCTGCATTTCGGTGGAATGGAGGTCGCGGGTAACGAAGGAAGGAGTCTTCCCCATAGCCTCAAGCTCCTCAAGAGCAAACTCGAAAAGCGGTGCGTTATCCGTCTTGAAGCGGAGAACGCCGTCATCTGTGAGAAGCTCGGAATACATCTTTATAAAGTCACGATGGACCAGCCTTCTCTTTGCGTGTCCCGCCTTGGGCCAGGGATCGCAGAAATTAACGTAAATGGCACTGAGAGACTTCTCGGGGAAATACTCACGGAGCTCCTTGGCATTGGCTATTATAAAGCGTACGTTATCATTTTCTCTTTCCTCCGACGCATACTTTTCAAGTGCAGTTACAATAACGTCGGAAATAAGCTCAAGGGCATAGAAATCAGAGCCGGGCAGACGCTGTGACTCACCGACTATAAAGCCGCCCTTTCCGCAGCCGATCTCAAGTCTGACAGGAGCCTTGCGGCCGAAGGGAGCGTTTATATCTTCTTTTATTTTCTCTGCCGCAGGGGCAAGAAATCTGCTCTGAGCCTCAATACGGCTGTCTGTGTGCTTTTTTTTTCGTACTCGCATATTGCAATTTGCTCCTTATTCTGCTACAATATATAAATGGAATGCATTATTTTGTGTTTACGGTCTATATTGTATCACATAAAATATATTTTTGCAATCAATTTCTTAAACGGAGGTGTATATTACCCTTGGATAACCGCGTGTTTTTTTCCATGCTCGGAGACAGACTGATGGATCTTGGACTCAGCGAATACAAGGTGCGCGAGGAGATCTCCGCTCTTAGGTATAAATTCAGAGATGACCCCCGCTTCGGAACTTTCGTTACAAATGCAAGCGAGGATGACGTAAGGCAGTTTGCCGAGAGAGTCTACGCTAAGATTATAGTCCGCTCAAACACCCCCGCCGGTGTTGATAGCGGCAAGTATACCGGTATAATCGCTCAGCCTGAGGCGGAAGAAAAGAAATCCTCCGGCGGCAAAGAGCGCCACTATAACGAAAAGACAGACTACGTTGGTGCGATATGCCACAAGCTTAAGAGAAGCTTTGACCGCAATCCCGCAAGTAAGCTTCTCCTTATACTGCTTATACCTCTTACCGCTATTCTTTTACTCACCTGCTTTGCGGTATTCGGTGCGCTGTTTGCCGCTATAGTCCTGATGGCTGTGGGCTTCTTTGCCCTTACCTGCCTTGTGGCTCTCGGCGGAACGGTCATCACTCTCGTTGGCCTTATCTACGGTGTGGTAAAGATATTCACCGGTGCACCTGCCATCGGCTGGTATGAGATAGGTATTGCAGTCACCGCCCTCGGTATGACTGTATTTGCAGGCGTTACCTTCTATAACTGCGCGGTAAGATTTGCCCCCGTTGGCATCCGCCAGGTATGGAGTATGCTCAAGGTATTCTTCTTTAAGGTTTCTAACCAGGTAAAAACGGCGAAAGGAGTGTTCTCAGAGAAATGAAGCCTTCAACCGTCATATATATCGCCGTTTCGGTACTGATAATGCTGCTTGGCATGTTTATCTGCTCTGCCGCCTCCGCTGCAGCCGAGGCAAGCGGTACCGACATCTATTACTCAAAGGAAAACGAAGCGGGTGATATGGTATTCACCTACGATTTCACAGAGAATAATATCAGAAAGCTGGCTATTGAGACCCTTGATGCCGATATAAACGTTATTAAGGTACAGGGCAACTCCTATATCGAGCTTATCAACTTTGCTGACGGCACCTACACCTTCAGCTATACCAACCGCATCGTTTCCCTCACCAACAACACCAATCTGTCAAATCTTCTTCAGTTCGGCACGAATAATTTCTACTTTGACGGTCTGCGCCACTATCTCAGAGGTATTACCGATACAACAAAGGAAAAGAAGGTAAACGTCTATATCGGCAGTGACAGCGCTATCCAGTCGGTAGTACTCTCCGCCACAGCCGGCGACATTTCCCTCTCCGCTATATCCGATGCCTGCGACTACAGCGTGACCGCATCTGACGGTAAGGTGGAGATATCCTCTCTTTCCTCTGTCGGTCTCTTTGAGTTCAACGGCGACAATGCCGACATTACCCTCAAGGATATAGCCTGTGATAACTTTAAGGCAAAGCTCCACAACGGCAGTGTCTCTGCCGCTAACCTGTCAGTCACATCCACTGTATTTGCGAATACCGATGCGGGTAATATTTCCCTTGCTCTCACCCGTCCCATTACCGAATACAAGGCTAAGCTCAATTCGGTTAAGGGTACCGTTTCGGTATACGGCAGCATCTACGAGATGGGCTACAACGATCCCGTAGAGAATTCCGCAGACATAAATCTCGAGGTCAGCGTTAACACCGGTAATATTACCATAGAATAATTTTTATAAGGAACAAAAAATGATAATTGATATTTCTTCAGTTCTCACAGGAGAAAAATTATCCCAGGATGTAGATTATAAGATCGAAAAAGAGGATGCCGCCGTGCTCTCCGAGAATCTTTTCGGCGCGGCTGTCACGTCACCCGTTACTGTATCCGGCAATATCAAGAATAACGGCGGATGTGTTACCCTCACCGCTGCCGCAAGCTTTGACTATGAGGGTGAGTGTGCAAGATGCCTTGATCCGGTAAAGGGCAGCTTTTCTCTTGAGCTTACCCGTACTGTTGCCGCCGCAGGCACTCTTACGGGCGATGAAGAGGACTACATCATCGCAGAAGAGGGCAAGATAGACATTGACGGGGAGATATGCGAGGAGCTTCTCCTGTCCTTCCCCTCAAAGCTTCTGTGCGACGAGGACTGTCCCGGCCTCTGTCCCAAGTGCGGAAAGCCGAAAAAAGAAGGAAAATGCGGCTGTCCCGAAAAAGAAATTGATCCAAGATTAAAAATTTTAGCTCAACTACTTGAAAAATAAAAAAATATAGTGTATAATACTGTTTATCAGGCAAAATTTCCGACGGACAATCCGATCGGGTACTAATATCACCGCAGTTTTTAAGGAGGTGTAGACCATGGCAGTACCGAAGAGAAAGGTATCCAAAGCTCGCAGAGATAAGAGACGTTCTAACGTATGGAAGCTCGATCTTCCTTCTATGCACAAGTGCCCCAAGTGCGGAGAGTACAATCTTGCTCACCGTGTTTGCAGAGCATGCGGCACTTACGACGGAAAAGAGATCATCAAAACCGAGAAGAAAGACGCGTAAATTATTTACTGTGTTATCGGAAAATTCGCGGCGGAGCACTATTGCTCCGCCGTTTCCGTTTTTAGGGGCTTTAAGTCCCTTGTTCTATTGACTTTTTACATTAATTATTATATACTTTATAGTGGATCATTTTGAAAATCAGGGGAATGACTGTCCCCTATAAGGAAGGAGCGGAAAGCATGGTCAGAATCACCGGCACAGAGCCGAATTCCTATGCCCGCAAAGCGGGGCTTAAGGCAGACGATCTTCTCGTCTCACTTAACGGTAACGAGATAAACGACGTTCTTGACTACCGCTTTTATCTTTACGAAAAGGAGCTTAAGATAGATTATATACGTGGAGATGAGCAGCTCTCCGTCAAGGTTAAAAAGGGTGAATATGACGATATCGGTCTCACCTTTGCGACCCCCCTTATGGACAAAAAGCATTCCT
The DNA here is from genome assembly GCA_017408535.1 of Clostridia bacterium. Taxonomy (GTDB): domain Bacteria; phylum Bacillota; class Clostridia; order Oscillospirales; family CAG-272; genus RGIG2161. Next base: position 7,867 of record JAFQUL010000231.1, on the reverse strand, counting down.
GTAAAAACAAGTGCATATTCTGTTTTATAGATCAGCTCCCGAGGGGGCTCAGAGATTCTCTCTATTTTAAGGATGACGATTCCCGTCTCTCCTTTCTCCACGGCAATTACGTGACTCTCACCAATATGACGGATGCGGATATCGACAGGATCATAAAGATGCACATATCCCCCATTAATGTATCGGTGCATACCACCAATCCCGATCTCAGAGTCAAAATGATGAAAAACCCCCGTGCGGGTGAGGTGCTCTCCTACCTGCCGCGGCTGACTGAGGCAGGAATAACGGTATGCGGACAGATAGTTCTCTGCCGCGGTATCAACGACGGTGAAGAGCTTGACCGCTCAATGCAGGATCTCGCCGCTCTTGCCCCCGGGCTTTCCTCGGTATCTGTCGTTCCTGCGGGTCTCACCGACCACAGAGAGGGACTCTGTCCTCTCACACTCTTCTCACCGGAAGAATGCAGACAGGTGATCGGGCAGGTAAATGCATTCGGCGACAAGTGTCTGAATAAATTCGGCAAGCGCATCTTCTACGTGGCTGACGAAATGTATATAAGAGGCGGTCTTGAGATCCCGGACGTAGATTATTATGAGGATTTTGAGCAGATAGAGAACGGTGTCGGTATGATTGCTATGTTCGGGGACGAGTTCAGAGCCGCCCTTGAGGAGATAGCCGAAATGTCACCCGAGGATAGAGCCGCCGTAAAGAGAAAAATATCGGTAGCAACAGGTCATGCGGCATATCCCCTTATCTCCTCCTGCCTTGATTTGTTAACAAAGCTATGCTATAATCTTGAGTATAACGTATATCCTATAGACAACAACTTTTTCGGCCGCAATATCACCGTAGCCGGGCTTCTCACCGGCCGTGATATCGCAGAACAGCTCAGCGGCAGAGAGCTGGGTGAGGAGCTGTTCCTCCCCGGCAATATGTTACGTGCCGACGGTGATCTTTTCCTTGACGGAATGTCACCCGAGGAGCTGTCAGAGGCCCTTGGGGTCAAGGTCACCTGCGTCAGCTGTGACGGCGGTGAGCTGCTCAGAGCGGTCACCGGAATAGAGTAAACAAAAAACAGTAAAGGATCGGTTAAATAAATGTCAAAACCCATCGTCGCCATAGTCGGCCGCCCCAACGTGGGAAAAAGTACTCTTTTTAATAAGCTGATAGGCGAAAGACGTTCAATAGTTGAGGACACCCCCGGTGTTACCCGTGACCGTATATACGGCAACTGCGACTGGCGCGGCAGAGATATGATAATCGTTGACACCGGCGGTATTGAGCCGAAAACGGATGACACCATTCTCCGCCAAATGCGCTTTCAGGCAGAGCTTGCAATTGAGAGCGCTGACGTTATCGTCTTTATGTGCGAGATAAAAAGCGGTCTCGTTGCTGATGACAGAGACATCGCAATAATGCTGAAGAAAAGCGGCAAGCCGATAATTCCCTGCGTTAACAAGTGCGACGGCATCGGTGCAACGCCCCCCGAGTTTTACGAGTTCTACGAGCTTGGCTTTGAGGCTGATCCCGTGCCTGTATCCTCTCTTCACGGCAGCGGTACGGGTGACCTGCTTGACGCGATAGTCGATGCACTTCCCCCGGCGGCAGAAGAGGAGGAGGAAGATGACGTTATCTCGGTAGCGGTCATCGGCAAGCCCAACGCAGGCAAATCATCAATAATAAACAAGATCCTCGGTGCTGAGCGGCATATCGTATCCAACATCCCCGGCACCACAAGAGATGCGGTGGACAGCCGCATCGACAACGAGTACGGAAAATACAATTTTATCGATACCGCAGGAATGCGTAAGCAGAGCAAGGTAGACGATAAGATAGAGTACTACAGCGTGCTGAGAGCAAAGATGGCGGTAGAGCGTGCAGACGTCTGCCTCATTATGATAGATGCCTCAGAGGGTATCACCGATCAGGATACCAAGATCGCAGGCATCGCCCACGAAGCAGGCAAAGCAGCCGTTATCGTAGTCAACAAGTGGGATCTAATTGAGAAGGACAACAGCTCGGTAAAGCAGTTTACCGACAGAATATACACTGAGCTGTCATATATGACCTACGCACCCATAGTATTCGTCTCCGCACTTACCGGTCAGCGGATCGGAAAGCTGTTCGAGACACTTAACAGTGCATACGAGGAGTCAAAGAGAAGGATCACCACAGGCGCGCTCAATGACGTTCTTTCAGATGCGATGAACCGTGTTCAGCCCCCCTCTGACAAGGGTAAGCGCCTTAAGATCTACTATATGACTCAGGTGTCCGTCACTCCCCCCACCTTTGTTATTTTCTGTAACGATGCAGAGCTGTTCCATTTCTCCTACCAGAGATTTATTGAGAACTGTCTGCGCAACGTATTCGGCTTTGTTGGCACACCCATCAAGCTGGTCATCCGCCAGAAGGGTGACGACAACGATAAATAACGTCAACCGTCAAAAAAAGACTGAAAGGCAGACGTACTATGTTTGAAAGCTTCACTGAATTACTTTACAAGGGACTCCTCGGCAAGCTTCTTGAGATAAACCCCATCGGCGACGAAAAGATATTTTTCCTGCTCCTTGCACTGGGCTACACAGCCGCCATCATCATTCCCTATCTTCTCGGCAGCTTAAACTCAGCGATCATCGTATCAAAACGCAGATTCAACGACGATATCCGTCAGCACGGCTCCGGCAACGGCGGACTTACCAACACTCTCCGTACGTACGGAAAGGCGGCGGCAGGTCTTACTCTTCTCGGCGACACTATGAAGGCATTTATCTCGGTCGCCTTCGGTTATCTCGTTTTCGGCTACTGGACTGCCGCTATTGCAGCGCTTTTCTGTATGCTCGGCCACATGTTCCCCTGCTTTTACAAGTTTAAGGGCGGTAAGGGCGTTCTCGTTACTGCGGCATCTATGCTGCTTCTCGACCCCATAACCTTTGCCCTTTGTATGCTGATATTCATTATCATCGTAGCAGGAACCAAGTTCGTTTCTCTTGGCTCTGTTATGGGTGCGATCTTCTTCCCCCTTATTCTCAACAGAGTTGCCACCATCACCGGAAATATAGCACTTCTCGGTCTGCCCTGCATTATTGCGATCATAATGGCTGTGCTGGTGGTATTTATGCACCGCGCCAACATTAAGCGGCTGCTGAACGGCACCGAGTCCAAGCTGTCATTTAAGAAAAAAACTCCCCCCGCAGAGGAAGCTAAAAAAGAAGAAACCGAAGAGGATAAATAATGACCCTGAACGTTACACCCTCCGCCGAGGAACGCCTTGGCGAGCTTAAAAAGAAATTCGACGCACAGACGGAAAAACCGACGAAGACCGGCTTTACCAACTGTCATATACATACCACCTATTCCTTCTCTCCCTATTCCCCGTCAGAGGCAGTGTGGAGAGCATATCAGGCAGGCCTTGCTACTGCGGGGATAATGGACCACGACTCTGTGTCGGGTGCTAAGGAGTTCATCCGTGCCGGCGAGATAGTCGGTCTCCCGGTAACCGTGGGAATCGAGTGCAGAGTCCGTACCGACGGCACTCCTCTCTACGGCAGACGTATAAACAACCCTGACCAGCTGTCGGTGGCTTATCTTGCCATCCACGGCATTCCCCACGGCATGATAGACCGTGTGGATGAGTTTATCGCTCCCTACAGAGAAAAGAGAAATATCCGCAACAGAAAAATGTGTGAGCGGATAAATTTAATAACAGAAAAGAGCGGCATTACCCTTGATTTCGACCATGACGTTCTTCCCATCTCCATGAATCGGGAAGGCGGAAGCGTTACCGAAAGACATCTGCTCTTTGCCCTTACCAAAAAAATAACCGCTCTCTGCCCCACCCCCGAGGAGGCAGTGGCATTTATCACAGACAAGCTGGGAGTTACCCTTTCCGAAAAGGTGAAGGGACAGATACTCCTCGGCAGAGAGACCCCCGACTTTTACGAATACGATATTCTCGGTGCGCTCAAATCCGGACTTGTATCAAAGTTCTACATTGACGCTGACGAGGAGTGTCCCCATATAACCGAGTTCATCGCCCTTGCAGAGGAGATCGGATCGGTTTCCGCTTACGCATATCTCGGTGACGTTACCGACTCGGTAACAGGTGACAAAAAGGCTCAGAAGTTTGAGGACGACTATCTTCCTCTCCTTATGGACACCTTAAAGGAGCTTGGCTTCAGAGCGGTCACCTATATGCCCAGCCGCAACACCGACGCTCAGCTCAGCCGCATAATGGGTCTCTGCCGTGACTACGGCTTCTTTGAGATCAGCGGCGAGGATATCAACTCCTCCCGTCAGTCCTTTATCTGCCCCGCACTTGCCAAACCCGAGTGTGCCCACCTCGCCCCTGCGGCCTTTGCCCTTATCGGACACGAGCTTGCGGCTACAGAGGATGTGGCCAAGGGAATGTTCCGCCCCGATGCGATCGAGAAATTCCCAAGCCTTACCGACCGTGTAAACTATTATTCTAAGTTGGAGTTTTAATAGATATGAAAGAACAACTTACTACACTTATCGAACAGTCTGAGGAGCTTCGCTCCTCCCTCACCGCACTTCTTCCCATGCTTCGTGCCATATCCGGCGGATACCCTGCGGTATTCGTAGCAGAGAAGAGTGACACCCTCCCCTCTCTCGTTAACATGGTTTTCGAGAGCGACAGCATTACCCCCGACGCAGTAAAGAAGGCTTATGCCGAGGCAGACCTTGACGAGGCCGCTCACGCGTCCGCGCTTCTTGTTTGCGGTGACACCGCTGCACTTATTTCTCTCTCCCCTATCTGCTACTGTGATGCAGTAAAGTGCGGTAAAGCTCTTATTGCCGCATCAAAGGGAGATAAGTCTCTTCTTGACAGCTACACCGCACCTGAGGTCTGCGGCACAGCTAAGAGACTCAAGGGCAAGGTAGCTATCGTTACCGGTGCGGCTCAGGGCTTCGGTGCCGGAATCGCAGATTCTATGGCAAGTGAAGGCGCTCACATCGTTATCGCCGACCTTAACGGCGACGGTGCAAAGGAGGCGGCAGAGGAGCTCTGCCGGAAGTACGGCTCCCACGCGGCTGTCGCAGTTACCGCCAACGTTTCTGACGAGGAGTCAGTCAAGGCTATGGTAGAGGCGGCTGTGCTTGCATTCGGCGGTCTTGACGTTCTGGTCAACAACGCAGGTATCGTAAGAGCAGGAAGCCTTGCAGAAATGCAGAAAAAGGACTTTGAGCTTGTTACCGCAGTTAACTACACCGCATACTTCCTCTGCACCAAGTACTCAGTTATCCCCATGAAGGCGGCAAGAGCCGTATGCCCCGATATCACCTCTGATATTATTGAGATAAACTCAAAATCCGGTCTTGCAGGCTCAAACAAGAACTTTGCATACGCCGGCAGTAAGTTCGGCGGAATCGGTCTTACCCAGTCCTTTGCACTTGAGCTTGCAGAGTACGGCATAAAGGTCAACGCAATATGCCCCGGCAACTTCCTTGACGGTCCTCTGTGGTCTGACCCTGAGAAGGGACTCTTCGTTCAGTATCTGAACGCAGGCAAGGTCCCCGGCGCAAAGACGGTTGATGACGTGCGTAAGTTCTACGAGGCAAAGGTACCGCTGGGACGCGGCTGCCGTACCGAGGACGTTGCACGTGCTATTCTCTACGTGATCGAGCAGCAGTACGAGACCGGTCAGGCTATCCCCGTTACCGGCGGTCAGGAAATGCTTAAATAAAAAGGAGAAAACAAAATGACACTCAATACCGTTTGTCTCACAGGAGTTACCGCTACCGTTGCGGAAATAATGGGCTTTGCTCCTCCCGCTGACAGCGCCGCACCCTTCAGCGCCGTTACAAAAAAGGCAGAAATAAAGTTTGAGGGCAGAAAGGCATCGAGAGCCCTTCTCTATAACCCCGATGCAGTAGCACTCTGGCTCCACCAGAAATATACCGAATACTTTACCGACGCAATGGCCGTGTCAGATATGGCGATCCCCCTTCTGTCAGTAATGCCCTCGGTCACTCCCGTATGCTTCGGCTCTATGTACACCGGTATTATGCCGGAGAAGCACGGTATAATGTCCTATACAAAGCCCGTTCTCAAATGCGAGACTCTCTTTGACAGCGCTATCGCCGCAGGCAAGAAGGTAGCCATCGTTTCCACCACCGGCGACAGTATATCCAAGATCTTCCTTGAAAGAGAAATGGACTATTTCATTTACGGCGATCATCACACAGTAAATGAAAAGGCATTTGAGCTTATAAAAGAGAACAAGCACGATATTATCGTCGTTTATAACGGTAACTACGATTCCACCATGCACGGAAAAGCTCCCGAGGGAGCGGAATCTCTTGAGGCTCTGAAGGAAAACGTTGAGACCTACAGAAAATTTGCTGAGGCTGTAAAGTCTGACTGGAAGGATCACGATGCCATCTTCGGCTTTATGCCCGACCATGGCTGTCACGAGACAGAGGGTGGCGGCGGCACGCACGGAAGCGACGATGAGTCCGATATGAATATCGTCCACTTCTACGGCTTTAGCCCGAGAGAGAACTGACATTAAAAAACGAGCCGTTTTTCGGTATTTCCCGACAAACGGCTCTGTTTTTATTATTTACCGAATAATTTACAAGTTGTTTAATTTTTGATGAACACTTGATGCAGCCTTCTGTTGTAATGTATTACCATAAAGGAGATCAAGGAGGTTCTTATGTTAAAACAAGCGCTTAAAAGAATGGTCGCACCGGCGGTCGGTATCGCAATTCTCTTCTCTTCCGCCTGCCAGAAAAGTCCCGATTCGTCACTTGTAGTCAACAAGGATTTTGATAAGCTGATCGAAGATGCGCAAAACTCAGACACAGGTAAAGTAAATATCGACGAAATTATCGAGCAGAATTATGACAGCTACATCACTATAATAAATGACGATCTTGGCGTAACGGTCAATGTTGATGCCAAGGTGGATATTCCTCAAACAAATAAGCTTTCAATATTCAGAGTTGAACAAAAGAACTTTTCCGGAGAATTAATTGATAAAGTTCGTAGGGAACTTCTTGGAGATACGAAACTCTATTACGGCGGCGTCCTTTCCGTTAAAACCAAGGCGGATATTGAAGCTGAAATAGCTATTTGGCGAAATCAGATGACAGGACCCGACGTAACGGATGAATATCGGGACGAATGCCAAGGCAGAATTGATTCATTGCAAAAAGAATATGAAAACGCACCTTCCGAGAGGAACTTCACTTCCTATGCTTCGGATGGAAAACTCTCTACCTACGATAAAATGCTTTCAAAATATAATGGAAATGAGTATTATGAGTGGGTTAAGAGCATGAATCCCAATGGAACATTTGTGTACGAAGTATCTGATGGTTCTGATGGTAATTATTCTATGTTTTATGTTCAGAATAACCCCGACAAGAGTAATAAGTTGGTTTTTAGAACAAATTCAGTTGACTATGAAACTCACGGTGGTGTAATGGTTGGTCAAACATCATTAACTGTTAATAATACCTCCGACAAATATCCCGAAAATTTCTTGTCAAATGCTGAATTTTGGGAAGAACCTGTACTTAAACCGTGTTCAGGAGATATAACAAAAACAACTTTAGAAAGTGCAATTAATACCGCTGACGCTTTTCTTGCTAAAATAGGCATAAACGAATTTAAATACTATGAAGGTGGACAGTATGCAGAGCACCTCATTATAGATGATTATTCTTCCGTAGAATACTATGGAACATATTATATTTTACGTTATTACCGTAACATCGACGGTGCATTCCTTACACAATCCAGCGGAACAAAAAATAATCCCGGAAATGGATATGGTGAAGCAAAGCTTTCTTGGGCGGGAGAATGTATTGAATTCCGCATAAACGATAATGGTATTGT
>JAFQUL010000230.1 GCA_017408535.1 Clostridia bacterium | reverse complement strand
TTCTCTCCGGGGTAGGGGGTCGCACCCACGTATACTCTTGCAGGATCGTCAATGAGCATTATCTTTCCCTTGAATGAGCCGCGTGAGATCTCAGATACTATAAGTCCCTCTTCGATATCGTTTATCAGCACCGTGTTGCCGGCATAGTCCTTGTCGCCTACCTTAAGCTCAAGCTGATCAAGGGGATCGGGATCCACCGGCTCGGGGGGCTCTGTCTCGGGTGGCGTTTCACCGGTTGTGGGAGAGGTGGTGGTGAGAGCATCGGCACCGCCGATAACGTCGGGATTTACGCTCTCATTCATTATCTTGTCTATCTGGTATCCGGGGATGAAGGCGGTGGCCAGCCAACGGTGATTCATGGTGGTCATAGCCGTCTCCACCCATATTCCTCTCCAGTAGGAGAAGAAGGGAATAGACGAATATACAAAAAGCGAAAAAAGGAGAGTGCAGAGTGCGGCAAACAGAGAGAAGCAGGTAAAGAAAACGCCGAGTCTCTTTGCTCTCTTCGCTTTTTTTATTAATCTCTTTGCTGTGAGGTCCTCCTTTGCGGCAGGGCAGCGGCGGACTCTCGGTTCTTTATTACTGTTCAAGTGGCCGGATCCTTTCGGGAGAAAAAATTTCGCATTATAACACATATAATTGTATCACTAAAGTGTGATTATGTAAACCGATAATCGCTAATTTTAATCATTTTTTTAAGGAAAAAATCATCTATATTATAAAATAATCGTAAATATTTCTTTTCCTTCTCCGCTAATACTTGACAAAAGGCATCAAATATGGTAATATATGACTACTTTAGCAAGATAAAGTGTTAAATAACATCTTTTGGAGGATCACACAATGAAAACCTTAAAGAAACTGACAGCACTTCTTTTAGCGCTTATGATGCTTGTATCAGCATTTGCGCTTGTTTCCTGCTCCGAGACTCAGCCCGGCGGTAACGACGACGGCGAGACCTCCGGCAACACTGACGACACCGCTAATACCGACAGCGACGTAGATTACATCAAGAATAAGGGTAAGCTTGTTGTAGGTGTTACCATATACGAGCCTATGAACTACAAGGATGACAACGACGAGTGGACCGGCTTTGATACTGAGTTTGCTCTTGCAGTTGCAGAGAAGATGGGCGTTGACTGCGAGTTCGTAGTTATCGATTGGGACAACAAGTCCTTTGAGCTTGAGTCCAAGAGTATCGACCTTGTTTGGAACGGTATGACCCTCAGCGATAAGGTGAAGGCTTCTATGGACTGCTCCGACCCTTACGTTCTCAACGCTCAGGTAGTAGTTGTTGACGCGGCAAAGGCTGCTGATTACAAGGATATCGCTTCCGTTAAGGAGCTCAAGTTTGCCGTTGAGGCAGGTTCTGCAGGCGAGCAGTGCGCTGTTGACAACGGTTTTGACCACACCTCTCTCACCGCTCAGTCTGACGCTCTCCTTGAGGTTTCCTCCGGTGCGGCAGATGCTTGTATCATCGACATCACCATGGCTAACGCTATGACCGGTGAGGGCACCAGCTACGAGGATCTCGGTATAGCATTCAGCCTCAACGAAGAAGAGTACGGTATCGGCTGCCGCAAGGGCTCCGATATGGTAGAGGCTCTCAACGGTTACATCAAGTCCATGAAGGAAGACGGTACTCTTACCGCCCTTGCGACTAAGTACAACCTCACCCTCGCTGACTGATAAGACAGCACACAATCTATGAGGCAGACGGAGACTATTCTCCGTCTGCCTCTCCCAATGTTTATGCGGTACAAAAAAAGAGTTATTTAACGAGAGAAAATCAGGAAGGTTACGTAAAGGATGTTTATAACTGTAACAAACAGTCTCCTTGAGGGCTTTTGGGTCAGCTTCAAGATATTCGGTCTGACTCTGCTTTTTGCTCTTCCTCTGGGGCTTATTATCAGCTTCGGATCCATGAGCAGGCTCAAGGTACTGCGTTTCCCCACAAAGATATTCGTCTGGATCATCCGCGGTACTCCCCTTATGCTCCAGCTTATAACCATATATTACGGTCCGGGTCTTATCGGTAAATGGGCAGGGGCTTTGGACGTAAGTAATTTCTTTATTGACTGGCTTGCCACCTGGTCTGTAATGGAGAGATTTAATGCGGTCATTATCGCATTTATCATAAACTACGCCTGCTACTTCTCTGAGATATTCAGAGGAGGCATCGAGAGCATCCCCCGCGGTCAGTATGAGGCGGGTCAGGTGCTCGGTATGACCAAGACGCAGATATTCTTCAAGGTCGTGCTTCTGCAGGTCATCAAGCGCATCATCCCCCCTATGAGCAACGAGATAATCACCCTTGTAAAGGATACCTCGCTTGCACGTACCATCGCAGTTTACGAGATCATCTGGAGCGCTCAGGAGTTTATCAAGAGCAAGGGTCTGCTCTGGCCCCTGTTCTACACTGCGGCATTCTATCTTCTGTTCTGCGGTTTACTTACCATCCTCTTCAACTTCATTGAGAAGAAGCTGGATTATTTTAAGGGGTGACGGATATGGCATTGCTTGAAGTAAAAGGAATATGTAAGAATTTCGGCCGCACCGAGGTGCTAAAGGGCATTGACTTTTCTCTTGAAAAGGGAGAGGTGCTCGCTATAATCGGCTCATCCGGAAGCGGCAAGACAACCCTCTTGCGCTGTCTCAACTTCCTTGAGTATGCAGATAAGGGCAGTATATCGGTTGGCGGCAAGGTGCTCTATGACGGCTCTTTACCCGAGAAGGTAAACCTTGCGGATATCCGCAGCAAGCGCCTTCATTTCGGTCTGGTGTTCCAGTCGTTTAATCTGTTCCCTCAGTACAACTGCCTTGATAACGTAACTCTCGCCCTCAAGCTTCAGAAGAAGCTTTCTTCCGAGGAGATAAAAGAGAGGGGGCTTAGACTGCTTGACAGAGTGGGACTTTCAGAGAAGATCAATAGCTACCCCTGTCAGTTGTCCGGCGGACAGCAGCAGAGAGTTGCTATCGCCCGTGCGCTTGCCCTCAGTCCCGACGTGCTCTGCTTTGACGAGCCTACCTCAGCCCTTGACCCGGAGCTTACCGGTGAGGTGCTGAAGGTTATCAGAGGGCTTAAGGGTAATGATAGCACTATGATAGTAGTTACCCACGAGATGGAGTTTGCAAAGAACGTAGCAGACAAGGTAATATTTATGGCGGACGGTGTTATCGCTGAGGCGGGAACCCCCGAGGATGTCTTTGACCATCCCAGAAATCCCAAGACCGCCGCATTCTTAAATAAATCTCTTGAGACCTTTTAAGGTGACGAGGACGGTGAGATAATGGCAAAAACTGTATGGAACGGCGGCGCACTTCTCGCACCCGTGCCTGCGGTCATGGTAACCGTAAGGGACGGGGAAAAGGACAATATTATAACTGTTGCGTGGACGGGTATCCTCTCCACTGTACCGCCGAAAACGTATATTTCGGTGCGTCCCTCGCGGCACTCCTATGAGATGCTGAAAAACAGCCGTGAGTTTGCGATAAATCTTACTCCGTCCTCTCTTGTAAAAACTGCAGACTACTGTGGTATGTATACCGGTAAAAAGGTAGACAAGTTTGAAAAGTGTTCTCTTACAAAGGAGGATGCGTCAAAGATAAACTGTCCGCTTATTGCCGAGTGCCCCATTTCTCTTGAGTGCAGAGTCACCGATATCGTTCCGATGGGCTCCCACGATATGTTTATTGCCGACGTGGTGGCGGTAGACGTTGAGGAGTCTCTGATAGGTGAGAACGGCAGACTTCATATCTCAAGAGCAAAGCTGTCTGCTTTTGCACACGGCGAGTACTTTGAGGTGGGCAGGCGTATCGGCAAGTTTGGCTTCTCTGCCAGAAGCGGCAAGAAAAAAGGGAATAAAAGAAAATAATATTTAGGTAGGTGAAAATATATGCTTTACATTCTCGACAGTGCTAACGTTGAGGAAATACGCCGTTGTATGGAATATTTCCCGATAGACGGTGTTACTACAAATCCAACTATAATATCAAGAGAGAAAAGAAATTTTCTTGACCTGATAAAGGAGCTTAGGGAGACCATAGGCCCTGAAAGAATGCTTCATATCCAGGCTACCGCATACACGGCAGAGGGTATGGTAGAGGAGGCTCTCCGCCTCAAGGAGATCGTGGGCGGTGAGTTCTATATCAAGATCCCGGTGTCTGACGAGGGCATCAAGGCCACTATGATGCTGAAAAAGCTTGACGTAAAGGTTACCGAGACCGCAATATTTACTCAGCCCCAGGCCCTTCTTGCGGCTAAGGCAGGTGCGGATTTCGTAGCACCCTACGTTAACCGCCTTGACAATATCGTCAGCGACGGTGTCAGCGTGGTGTCGGACATAGTGTCTATGTTCAGCACCCATAATATTGAGTCGAAGGTGCTTGCGGCAAGCTTCAAGAACGTTGAGCAGGTACACTCGGTAATTCTCAAGGGCGGTCACGCGGTGACCATTACCCCTGAGCTTTGCGAGAGGATGCTGTATCATCCCCTTACTGTCTCCGCCATCAGCGACTTTGACCAGGATTGGCGTAAGGTCTACGGAGACAAGAGAATTCTTGATTTGATATGATAAATCTTTAAGTTCAAAGGAGAAAGCTATGTTTAATGCTGAAATGATCGTATTCATTGTATACCTGATTTTCATGCTTGGAATCGGTGTATACTTCTTCCTTCGCTCAAAGGGCGGCGGAGACAAGGGATATTTCCTTGGCGGACGTAATATGGGTCCCTGGGTATCCGCACTCAGTGCTGGTGCGTCTGATATGAGTGCGTGGGTACTTATGGGTCTTCCCGCATCTATCTATGCCGCCGGTCTCGGCCAGGCGTGGATAGCTATAGGTCTCGGTATCGGCTACACTCTCAGCTGGCTGATCGAGGCTCCCCGCCTTCGCCGTTATTCTATTGCGGCAAAGGACTCTATAACCATCCCCCAGTACCTTACCAACCGTTTCCTTTCCGCCAACAGAGGACTTCAGGTTATCTGTGCGGTCATCTTCCTTGTAGCATATACTATTTATGCGGCATCCAGTATCAAGGCCTGCGGTACTCTCTTTAATACTGTAATGGGACTTGACGCTACTGTTTCGATGTATCTCGCCGCTGTGATAATTATCGGTTATACCTTCCTTGGCGGCTTCTCCGCAGTTTGCTGGACCGACTTTTTCCAGGGACTTCTTATGCTGGGTGCGCTTCTTATTGCTCCCATATTTGCTATGGGTCTTATCGGTGCCGGCCAGGGTCTTGCTACTCCCGGCACTCTTCCCGAAAACTACTGGAATCTCTTCACCAACTGGAAGGACGTTCTTTCCGGTCTCGGCTGGGGACTCGGCTACTTCGGTATGCCTCATATCATCATCCGCTTTATGTCACTGAGATCTGACAAGGATCTTAAAAAGAGTGCAAAGATCGGTATTACCTGGACTGCACTTATCCTTATCTTCTCAGTTGCTGCCGGTATTATCGGCCACCTCTTCCTCGGCCATATCGATGATAGCTCGGTAGTATTCATTACCATGGTAAGAAAGATATTCCCCGCACTGATCAGCGGACTTTTGCTTTCCGCTATTCTTGCCGCTGCTATGAGTACCGCAGACTCTCAGCTTCTTGCTTCCGCATCCGCATTCTCAGTTGACGTTTATAAGCCTATTATCCGCCGCAACAAGGCAGGAAAAAAAGAGATGCTTTGGGCGGGCAGATTCGTTGTTCTTATAATAGCTGTTGTTGCAGTTCTTATTGCCGCAAATCCAAACTCCGGTACCATCATGGGTCTGGTCGAAAATGCCTGGGGCGTATTCGGTGCGGCATTCGGCCCTGCAATAATGCTTTCTCTCTTCTGGAGACGTTTCAATTTTGCCGGTGCCGTAGCAGGTATCGTTACAGGTGCTGCAGTGGATATTCTCTGGCTTGTTTTCCTTAAAGGACTCGGCATCTACGAGATCATCCCCGGCTTCATCATCAGCCTTATCGCGGCAGTTGTGGTGACCCTCATTACTCCCGCTCCTTCAAAGGAGGTTACAGAGGTATTCGACCGAGTTGCGTCCGGCGAGGAATTCGGAGAACAGTAAATTACAAAACAAAAAGGTGTGGATCTCTCCACACCTTTTTTATGTACATTAAAGTACGATAGTATTAAATGACTCGGGGGGAAGGGTATAGCTCTTGCCCTCGACGGTAACAGTTTTTTCAAAATCAAAGCCGTTCATGATGACTGCAACTCTTGAGCCGTCGGGATTGAGGAATGCGGTGGTGTTAGCGTTATACTCACCCTCGGTACGCAGGAGTCTCGCGCCCCTCTTTACAAAGTGGGAGAAGTGCTTCATAACGTAGTACTCGGGGTTATAGGTAATATTTCCGTTATCGTCTACGCTGACAAGAGAGTTCTGTCTCCAGCCCCAGGTACTGACACCGTCTGCGTCAAGGGCCATATTCCAGTATACTGTAGCTCTTGCACCGAATTTCAGATAATGGTGGATGTTCTCATAGGTATACATTGCGTGAAGCCAGGAGTTAAGACCGTCGCCGCACTCACACTCACTGTTGACGGTATCGAGCCAGGGGAAGTCCTCTGCTGCGCTGATGATACCTATCTTACCTGCCCACTGGAAGCTTGCACCCTTGATACACTCTCTTACCTTCTCGTTCTGCATTGCACGGTTAAGGTAGTGATTGTGTCGGTCGTTCCACTTTCCGGGTAAGTTAAGAGTACCGAACCAAATGTCGGTCATATCTCCCACCTGATCCGCAAGATAGTCAACGATGAACTTGACCAGCTGATCTGAGGAGAACACGCAGGAGGGGAACTTCTGGTCTGCAACTACTTCGTTCTGCACGTGGAGCTGTTTGATCTTAACACCCTCGTTTTTATATGCCTCGATGTATTTACGCATATAGAGAGCGTAGGCCTTAAGGTTCTCATCTGTCATGATCAGCTTTCCGTAGTTATAAACGGGGGGATTCTTCATCCAGGTAGGGGGGCTCCAGGGAGACGCCATAAACTCAATATCGGGTGAATATTTCATTGCCTTCTTTACAGCGGGGAGAATGTATCTTCTGTCCCTGTCTATAGAGAAGTTCTTCATTTCATAGTCGCCCTCTGTCTCATTATAGCTGTACCAGGATGCGGCAAAGTCGTTAGCGCCTACAGACAGACGGCAAAAATCAAAGCCGAGCCCGTCACTGCCGAAAATATCCTTATAGACTTCCTCAGACGCCTCTGCACCCATACGCTCTATAGCTCTTACGCCAAGCTCGCTGATACAGCAGCCCCAGCCGAAGAGAGGCTTGCCCACAGGCTCGCAGAGTTTTATCTCTGTGCCGGCGGTACACGTACAACCGCTCTGTTCAGCCCATTTCTTTTCCTTAGTCGTTGTGATCCACATAGTGACCTCCAATAATTGTTTATAACCTAATTGTACCATACACGGAAGAAAAAATCAACGGCGGCAAGAAGCTACAGAAAAGAAAAAGAAAAATATTGTTATTTGTTTTTTTGTGTGTTATAATGTGAAAAACTAAGATCAAAAGAGGGAAAAGTAATGAGTGAAACAGTAAAGATCGTCAGCTTTAATCTGCGTTGTGCCTATTCTGCAGACGGAGTTAACAGCTTTATCCACCGTGCGGGCAATATTCTTGATACTATTAATAGGGAAAAGCCGGATATTATCTGTGCCCAGGAGGCGGTACCCGAGCACGTGGCTTTTCTCAGAAAGAATCTCTCAGACTATATAACCGTATATAACGGCAGGAAGGCTGATTTCGGCGGAGAGGGACTGGCTCTTATCATAAGGAAGGACAGGATCAACCTTATCGGGCTTGATTTCTTCTGGCTTTCAGAAACTCCCTATGTTCCCGCGTCCAGATATCCCGAGCAGAGTTCCTGCCCCCGTATCTGCCAGACCGCGCTTTTCCAGATAGACGGTACCGATAAGATATTCTACGTATATAACAATCACCTTGACCACGTCGGCGACTATGCCCGTATCCGCGGCATCGAGCAGGTGCTCGAGAGGGTAAAGCAGGATAATGAGAGAATGCCTTTTCCCCTCTTTATCCTCGGTGACTTTAACGCTACTCCCGATAGCGAGACACTTCAGTACTGCTATAACTACGAGCCTGTTGAGCTTGTAGATCACACCACACACATTCCTACCACCTTCCATAGGTTCGGTACACTTGGACGGGACTCAAAGATAGACTATATCTTCACCGACAAGGCGACCGCCCCCAAGGTAAAGTCGGTTGAGGTGTGGGATCAGGTAATAAACGGCATATATCTCTCAGACCACTATCCCGTGGCGATGACCGTTGAGCTTGACTGATATATCACGTTTATAAAACACAGTATTAGACAAACGAATAACAACAGCCGCTCTGCACTGCAGAGCGGCTGTTTGAATATTATTCAAATGATATCCCGTTCATATTGTCAAGAACGAACTGTACCATAGTCTTTGCACCGAGGTCAAGAACGTCCTCGTCAATATTATGGGTGTCGGTGTGTGCGGGAGAGGTGATACCCTTTTCCTCGTTTTTTGTACCGAGACGGAAGAACGCACCGGGCTTTTGAGTCAGATAACGTGAGAAATCCTCTGACGAAAGCTTTTCCGGCATATGAGCGACATTTTCTTCTCCCACCGTCTTGCCGATAGCCTTTTCTATAAGACGGCATACCGTGGGATGATTGTAAAGGCTTACCGATTTCAGCGGTGCGGTAAGAGATGCGGTGACTCCCGTTTCCTCACATACGTGGTCAATTATCGACCGGAATCTGTTATATATATGGAGATCTACGTCCATGTTATATGCACGTATAGTGCCTCTCATAAGTGCGTGATCCGCAATAGAGTTTTGCGATCTGCCCGCCTCAAGCTGACATACCGAGCAAACGTATTTTTCAAGAGGGTCGAGCTCTCTTGTCAGCACCAGCTGAAGATCGTTATATATCCTTACCGCCGCCGCAAGAGCGTCAATTCCTCTCTGGGGAGAGGTTGCGTGGGCACTCTTGCCGAACAGCTCAAGAGTGAAATGGCGGCTGGATGCCTGAGAATATCCGTAGCAAACACCCAGCTTGCCTGAGGGCATATCGTTCTCGGTGTGAAGACCGATTATTACGTCAACGTCCTCCATTACACCGTTTTCGATCATCATTACGGCACCGCTTTTCATACCCTCCTCGCTTGGCTGGAAAAGTAGCTTGACTCTGCAGCTTATCTCATCTTCAAGCTCCTTGAGTGCGGCGGCCACTCCGAGAAGCACCGCTGTGTGTGCATCGTGGCCGCAGGCGTGCATGTATCCCTCATTCTTTGATTTGTATTCTACGTCGGTCTTTTCTGTTATTTTAAGAGCGTCCATGTCTGCTCTCAGCGCAATGGTAAAACCCTCTTTGTCGGGATTTATATAGCCCACAACACTGCCCTTGCCGTATTTTTCGGTGTAGGGAATACCTATTGCATCAAGCTCCCTTTTAACGAGAGCAACAGTACGGGGAAGATCAAAATCCACCTCGGGATAGCTGTGTATCTCACGTCTTATGCTGATAATGTGCTCTTTGTTGATATTCATATTTCAAAATCCCCTTCGCATTTGTCCTTGTCACATTATAGCATAAATTTTTTCGCATTACAAGCCGAGTAGAGCGTGTTGCACGGAATCTTCGGTAAAAGGAGGAGGTTTCTTTTGTGTGTTTCTTTTGCGTAAACCCCGCATCAGACAGCTGAGAATTTAATAAGGTTTTTATCCTACAGAACACCTTATGATCTCACAGAAGATCTACAGGCAGAAAAATAGCCGCAGAGACAGAATTAGTGAATATTTATGCGTTTTATTCATTGACTTTTAGAGTATAAATATATATAATATAATACGGATTAATATACTTACAGAGAAAGGCTGCGGATAATCTCCGCAGAGGCTCAGAAATGAACAGACGTAAATCAAGAGAAACTGCAATGGGACTCCTTTTCGAGCTTGAATACAACAAGGGTATGATGGCGGAGGAGATAATCCGCTATGCAGAGGAGTGCAGGGATTTTGAACGTAACGAATACATCAGCGAGGTATTCTTCGGTGCATACGAGCACCTTGCCGACCTTGACGCTGTGATAGAGAAGCATTCTCACGGCTGGCGCAAGGACAGAATGTCCGGAGTCTCTCTTGCCATTATGAGGCTGTCAGCCTACGAGATACTTTACTGTGACTCGGTACCGGACAGCGTTTCGATAAACGAGGCGGTGGAGCTTGCCAAGACCTATGACGATGAGGCCGCCGCATCCTTTATCAACGGCATACTCAATGCAGTTATGAAGGAAAAGTCGGCAGGCAAAGCAGAATGAAGCGAGAGCT
The DNA here is from genome assembly GCA_017408535.1 of Clostridia bacterium. Classification (GTDB taxonomy): domain Bacteria; phylum Bacillota; class Clostridia; order Oscillospirales; family CAG-272; genus RGIG2161. The sequence continues at coordinate 15,038 of JAFQUL010000230.1, read as the reverse complement.
TTTTCTCGGAATAGATACCAGCAATTACACTACCTCAGTGGCGATAGTGTCGCTCTGCGGCGGTGAGCTGTCCGTGACGGCAAACCTTAAAGCGCCTCTGCCGGTAAAGGCAGGGGAGCGGGGTCTGAGGCAGAGCGATGCGGTTTTTGCCCACGTAAAGAATCTTCCCCATCTGCTCGGAGAAGCAAAGGAGCTTCTTTCGGGAGAGAGTCCGGCGGCGGTAGGCTATTCCTCTGCCCCGAGAGACGCAGAGGGCTCGTATATGCCCTGCTTCCTCACCGGTGAGGTAGCGGCAAGTGCCGCGGCGGCATCAGCCGGAGCAGCTCTCTACTCCTTTTCCCACCAGGCGGGTCACATCCGCGCGGCGGTCTACTCGTCGGGAATGGAGGTGTCTGAGGGAGAGAGCTTTATTGCCTTTCACGTGTCCGGCGGTACTACCGAGGTGGTCAGGGCAACTCTCACTGACGGCGGCTATTCGGTGGAGCTTCTTGGCGGCACACGGGATATCAGCTGTGGGCAGGCCATCGACAGGACGGGAGTTATGCTCGGTATGCCTTTCCCGGCAGGACGGTGGATGGAGGCGGCGGCAGATGAGTACTCGGGCGAGATGCCTGAGAGAGCAAGGATATCTGTCAGCGGTCTTGACTGCAATCTGTCGGGTGTTGAGAATATCACAAGGAAAATGATGGACGAGGGCAGAAGTGCGGGATATATATCCGTATTTACTCTCGACTTTATCGGACGGACTCTCACCCGACTCACCGAGGGTGCAAGAGAGATACTCCCGGGGGGTAAGATCCTTTACTCGGGGGGAGTAATGAGCAACGGAAGGATCAAAAAAATGCTTGCAGGGGACGGATGCTTCTTTGCCGAGCCCCGGTTCTCAGCCGACAATGCCGCTGGCGTGGCACTGCTGACGGCGGAAAAGTATTTGAAGATGAGATAAAATTACGTGAAGGAGGAATAGACTGTGTATGAGACAAGGCAGGCGGTAACTGTCAGCCAGATAAACGAGTACATGAAGATGCTGGTGGAGTCAGACTGCAATCTTTCCTCAGTGCTTGTGCGCGGCGAGATATCCAACTTCACAAATCACTATAAAACAGGGCATCTGTATTTCACCTTAAAGGATGAGACGGGACTCCTTAAAACTGTGATGTTCCGCTCCTCTGCCATGAGGCTGAAGTTCATTCCCGCAAACGGAATGAAGGTAGTGGTCAGCGGTCGGATCTCGGTATTCGTCAGAGACGGTCAGTATCAGCTATATGCAGATACAATGGAGCCTGACGGTGTGGGTGCTCTTTATGCCGCATTTGAACGGCTTAAGGAAAAGCTTGCCTCCGAAGGACTTTTTGATGAGTCACGGAAGAAGCGGCTTCCTCTCTGTCCCCGTCGGATCGGAGTGATAACCTCACCTACCGGAGCGGCGGTAAGAGATATAATCAACGTCCTCGGCCGCAGGTATCCTATGGCTGAGGTTGAGATATGCGGCGTTGCCGTTCAGGGTGAGGAAGCACCACGTCAGCTGACTGCGGCTGTCAGATATATGAACGAGAGAAACACGGCAGACGTTATAATAATCGGTCGCGGCGGCGGATCTATCGAGGATCTGTGGGCCTTTAACGACGAGGGGCTCGCAAGGGCCATCGCCGAGTCCCATATACCGATAATCTCGGCGGTGGGGCATGAGACCGACTTTACTATATGCGATTTCGTTTCTGACCGTCGGGCGCCTACCCCCTCTGCGGCGGCAGAGCTGGCGGTACCTGACAGGCTGGAGCTTGTGCGCAGGGTCAGAGGTCTTTCCGACAGAATGACTTCTTTCGTTTCGGGTGTGCTTGAGTCTTACCGAGGACGGGTGGAGCTGCTGTCACGCAGCCGTGTGATGAGCAGTCCCTCGAATATGATAGATGACAAGCGGATGGCGGTGCTCTCTCTTTCCTCACGGATGGAGAGCGGAGCAAAGCTGTCTGAGGGAAAGGGCAGAGCCGCTCTTGCCGCGCTTGCGGGCAAGCTGGATGCGCTGAGCCCCCTTTCGGTAATATCCCGCGGCTACAGTGCGGTATTTTCCGAGGACGGACGGGTGGTCAAGAGTGCGGAGCAGCTTTCCTTAGGTGACAGCATACGTCTTAAGATGTCAGACGGTGAGATCGGTGCGGCAGTCACAGGCAAATATACGGAGGATAAATAAAAATGAGCGACGGAAAGAAGACAAAAAAAGATATCTCCTTCGAGGAGGCGGTAGAACGTCTTGAGAAGATAGTACGTATGCTTGAGAGCGGAAGTGTTCCTCTTGACGATTCACTTGTGCTGTTCGAGGAAGGCGTCGAGCTGGTAAAGACCTGCAACAGCAAGCTGGATGCGGTACAGCAGAAAATAACCCTTCTTACCAAGGACGGTGAGACCCCCTTTGAGGCGGGAGAATAAGTAATCTACTGATACGGAGATGATTCTGAAATGACCGATATAAAGAACGAGCTTAAGATAGCGGCGGAGCTGACCGAGAAAGAGCTTTCGAGACTTCTTCCCGAGTCTGACCCCGATTATCCGGTAATATTTGAAGCAGTAAGATACAGCGCAATGGCGGGGGGCAAGCGGATAAGACCCTTCATCACCCTCAAGGTGTGCGAGATGCTGGGTGGGGACGTGTCAGCGGCGCTTCCTTATGCGGCGGCGGTGGAGATGATACACTGCTACTCTCTTATCCACGACGACCTGCCCTGTATGGATAACGATGACTTAAGACGCGGCAAGCCTACAAGCCACAAGGTGTACGGCGAGGCAATGGCTCTCCTTGCGGGAGATGCGCTTCTCACTCACGCCTTCGGTGCGGCGGCATCAAATCCCGTTCTGTCATCTGAAATAAATCTCACTGCGGTAAAGCTTCTGTCAGAGAGAGCAGGCTGCCACGGTATGATAGGCGGTCAGGTGCTGGATATGATAGGAGAGGAGACTCCCCACAGCTATGAGATGCTGCTTAAGATGCATGAGAAAAAGACGGGTGCTCTTATCCGTCTTTCCGCTGAGCTGGGCGCTCTTGCGGCAGGCTGCAGGTCAGGCAGCAGCTTTGATGCGGCGGTGAAGTATGCAGAGAGCATAGGCCTTGCCTTCCAGGTGATCGACGATATTCTGGATGCGGACGGAGATGAGGCTATCCTCGGTAAGCCGGTTGGTACCGACAGACGTGAGGGAAAGACCACCTTCCTCTCCTTTATGAGCATATACGAGGCTCACAGACGTGCGGAGCTTCTTACCTTTGAGGCAAAGAACGCAATCAAAGACATTGAGAACAACGAGGTTCTTGTGGCTCTTGCAGATTATCTGCTTGTCAGAAAGAGCTGAATGAGAGCCGATAAGCTGCTCTGCGAGGCGGGACTGGCAAAAAGCCGCACCGAGGCGCAGAGGATGATAGAAATGGGGACTGTATATCTGGGTGACAGACAGATAAAAAAGTCATCTGAGGACATCCCGGAGGGGGAGACCCCGAGAGTAGAGGGATACGACAGAGAATACGTCAGCCGTGCAGGAAAAAAGATAGCGGCGGCATTCGACCGCTTCTCGGTAGACGTGCGAGACAGGATCGCCCTTGACGTAGGTGCATCCACCGGCGGTTTTACCCAGTGTATGCTGAACCGCGGAGCAAAGCGTGTGTACGCTGTGGATTCCGGTCACGGACAGCTGGCAGAGGAGCTCCTCTCTGATGCGAGAGTTATCAACATCGAGGGTTTCAATGCGAGAAACCTTACCCCGGAGACGGTGGGCGGTGAGAGGATATCTCTTATAACCATGGACGTTTCCTTTATATCCCAGACCGCCATAATTCCCGCCCTGCCCGAGCTTTGCGAGGAGGGTGCGGTATTTGCCTCACTTATAAAGCCCCAGTTTGAGGCAGGACGTGAGTACGTGGGCCGGGGCGGTATAGTCAAGGATAAAAAGGGATACCGCAAGGCCATCGAGAAAACGGTGACCGCCGCGGCAGAGAGCGGTTTTTCTCTCCTCGGCGTTATGAATTCCCCCATACTCGGCGGTGACGGAAACAGAGAGTTTCTATCGGTGTATCGGTATATCGGTACTACCGCTCTTCTGCCCGATCTCAAGGAGATATTCCGTGAGCTGGAGGTTTGAAAAATATTTTCAGAAAATTTATTTTCCAAATTTATTTTCAGCCTATAATGCGAAAGGTACAGTTGTAAGTTATGAAAAAAACGGTAATTTCACCAAACAGTATAAAGGACCCCGGCTACAGGTGCACGGCGCTCGTGGTCGAGGAGCTTAAGAAATACGGTGCGGAAATATATATGTCAGAGGAGCACCGCTCCTCCGGAATAACGGAGGGAGTTACATATCTCAGTGATGACCTGACCGACGGTGCTGACGTTATTATAGTCCTCGGTGGGGACGGCAGTATACTTGATGCCGCGAGAACCGCGTATTCCCGTGGGATCCCGGTGCTGGGCATCAATCTCGGCAGGGTGGGGTATATGGCCTCTCTTGAGCCGGATGAGCTTTCCCTTCTCGGCAAGCTCTTTGACGGGGGATATTCCGTTGACAGAAGAATGATGCTTGAGGCAAGGATAGTAAGGGAGAACGGAGACGGTGAGATCACTCCGCCCGCTCTCAATGAGATAGTTATTTCCCGCGGGGCTACCTCAAGAATGATAGATATTTTGCTTGAGTGCAACTCAGAGCTTGTGGGAGAGTACCGTGCAGACGGACTGATATTTGCTACCCCCACCGGCTCTACCGCCTATTCAATGACGGCAGGAGGCTCGGTCATTGACCCGGTGCTTGATGCGGTTGCGGTCACTCCGGTATGTCCTCATTTCCTCAGCACCAGACCGATAGTTTTCTCGGGGGGAGCGGAGTTTACCGCTTCATCTGCAGGTGTCGGCGAGTGGTATCTGACGGTGGACGGCAAGGAGAGCTACACCCTCGGTGAAGGGGACAGGGTAGTCATAACCCGCTCGGGATATACCACCAAACTCATCGACCTGAAGAAAAACGCATTTTACCAGGTAATGAGAAAAAGAACCTCCGAAACTCAAAAGTAGATCATAATAAGGATCGGTATATATTAATGAAAAACAGAAGACAGGGAAAAATACTTGAGCTTATATCTCTTTACGATATAGGAACTCAGGAGATGCTTATGGAAAAGCTGAGGGAGAGCGGCTTTGACGTGACCCAGGCTACCATTTCAAGAGATATAAGAGAGCTGAAGCTCGCCCGTGTGGTGACGGGAAAGGGAAGCTACAAATACGTTCCCCCCACCGTCTCTGAGACTACCGCATCGGTAAAGTTCAACGGTGCGCTGACAGAGTCGATAATCTCGGTCGAAAGTGCCGTCAACATTGTGGTCATCAAGACCTACCCGGGTCTTGCACAGGCGGTTGCCACAGGTATCGATGCGGTGGATAACAGTATGATAATCGGCTGTATCGCAGGCGACGATACCATTATGGTGGTCACAAGAGACGAGAGATCTGCGGCTGTGGTCTCCCAGAACATAAAGCGAATGATAAAGACGGTATAATGCCGTCACGGTAACGTGGAGGATAGAAATGCTTCGATCGCTTCATATAGAAAATATTGCCGTGATCAAGGATGCCGAGATAGAGTTTCACCGCGGCTTTACCGCGCTTACAGGTGAGACCGGTGCAGGTAAGTCGATGATAATCGACGGACTGGATCTGCTTATGGGCGGACGCGCCTCAAAGGAGCTGATCCGCACCGGGGCGGAGAGAGCGTCGGTAGTTGCTATGTTTACCGATATAGACGGGGATACTCTCAAACGGCTCTCTGAGCTTGAGGTCTATCCCGATGAGGACGGAGCACTGTTCCTATCAAGGACGGTTAGCCTTGACGGCGGTGACAATCTCCGCTCCCAGACTAAGATCGGCGGTCATAATGCGCCTGCCGCTCTCGGAAGAGAGGTCGGGCGTCTGCTTATCGACATTCACGGACAGAACGATAACCAGAAGCTCCTTGACAGCACGGCTCACATCTCATTTCTCGATGCTTACGCAGAAAACGGAGCAGAGAGGGATGAGTACGCAAGGCTCTATTCCGAGATGACCGGGATAGCCGCCGGGATAAAGGAGCTCAGACAAAAGGAAGATATTAAGCAGTACGAGCTTGACCGTGCGAAAAAGGAAAATGCCGAGATCGACTCTGTCAAGCCCAAGGTGGGAGAGGAAGAGACTCTTCTTGAAAACAGAAAGAAGCTTGAAAATCTCGACCGTCTGAAAAAGCAGGTAGGCCTTATCTATAAGGCTCTGTACAGCAGTGAAAAGGGTGTTACCGCTTCTTATCTTATCGAGAGGGCGGGAGCTGCCTTTGATGCCCTTGAGGGAGTTATGCCTGATGCGGACAAGCTCTCCGCACGGCTGGAGGAGATAAAGTACGAGCTTGAGGATATTGCAGAGAGAGCACACAGCCTGCTTGACGGCTGTGACGGGGACCCCACCGAGGCTCTTGACCGTACCGAGGAGCGGCTTGACAAGATCGAGCGGCTCAAGCGTAAATACGGTGAGACGGTAGAAGAGGTTCTTCTCCACAGAAAGAAGAATGCCGAGACCATTGAGGCTCTTCTTGATTCGGAAAACAGAATGGCCGCTCTTGCCGCCGAATATACCGAGGCACGGGGCAGAGCCATTGCCGCCGCAAAACGTCTCAGCGAGACCAGACGGCAGGCAGGCAAGCGGATAGAGGCGGAGATACTTGACACTCTCAGATATCTTGATATGAAGAATATCCGTTTCTCAGCCGAGGTGAAGGAAAGCACCCATCCGGACGGACAGATACGTTTGCAGAGAAGCGGCTGTGACGAGATGGAGTTTCTTATCTCCACAAACCCCGGTGAGCCGCTGATGCCTCTGTCACGGATAGCATCCGGCGGTGAGCTGTCAAGAATAATGCTGGCGCTGAAGAGCGTTCTTACCGACCGTGCCGGAACGGATACCGTGGTCTATGATGAGATAGATACCGGAATATCCGGCAGTACCTCACAGAAGATAGGAGTTAAGCTGAAGGAGATAGCAGAGAAGACCCAGGTGTTCTGCGTGACCCATTCGGCACAGATAGCGGCCCTGGCGGACAAGCACTGTCTCATCCGAAAGGACGAGATAAACGGCCGTGCCGAAACGGCGGTCAGCGACCTTGAGGGAGAGGACAGAGTCAGAGAGCTGGCGAGAATAATCGGCGGAGTGGACCTTACCGAAAAGACCCTTGATGCCGCCCGCGACCTGATGGAATTCGGACGGAACACAAACAAGTGATCGGGTCTGACCGTGTTTTGTAAATAAAACCGAAGGCTCCCTTAGAGAGATCAAACAATAAAGTCAGTGCAAACCATAGCCTCCATCCGGGAGGGAGGTGGATTGCGCAGGCCCTTAGGTCGACGCAAGACGGAAGGAGTATGACGTAACAAATAGAGTTATATGAAACGTAAATTCTTCCGCCCCAAGGTTCTAAGGAATAAAATACAGAATTAAACCCCAGGCAACATACGGACGTGCAATGCACGCTCCTACCGGGTTTGTGCGAAATTTGAAGATACGTCAAACCTACAGGGACAGACAGAATAGCCTTAGGCCATTCACCCGACTGTCCGAAATCCTACGAAATAAAAAAATCCCCCTGTGGTCTTTTCGGCAGATCCTATATGACCCTAACTATCAAATAAAAAATAATAATAACATAAATCAGGAGACAGAAAAATGAAACTTTATGACGAACTTGTTGCCCGCGGTCTTATCGCCCAGGTAACCAATGAGGCTGAGATCCGCGAGATGATAGACAACGGTAAGGCTACCTTTTATATCGGCTTTGACTGTACCGCCGACAGCCTTACAGCAGGCCATTTTATGGCTCTCACTCTTATGAAGCGTCTTCAGATGGCAGGCAACAAGCCCATCGCTCTTATCGGCGGCGGAACCACCATGATAGGTGACCCCTCCGGCAGAACCGATATGCGTAAGATGCTTACCAAGGAGGATATCGACCACAACACCGAATGTTTCAGACTTCAGATGGAGCGCTTCATCGAATTCGGCGAGGGCAAGGCTCAGATGGTAAACAATGCCGATTGGCTTCTTAATATGAATTACGTTGAGCTTCTCCGTGAGGTTGGTGCCTGCTTCTCTGTAAACAATATGCTGAGAGCTGAGTGCTACAAGCAGCGTATGGAGAAGGGTCTTTCCTTCCTTGAATTCAACTATATGATCATGCAGTCCTACGACTTCTATCACCTTTACAAGGAGTACGACTGTAATATGCAGTTCGGCGGAAACGATCAGTGGAGCAATATGCTCGGCGGTACTGAGCTTATCAGAAAGAAGCTGGGCAAGGACGCTCACTGCATGACCATAACCCTTCTTACCGACTCTCAGGGCAACAAGATGGGTAAGACTGCAGGCAACGCAGTATGGCTTGACCCGAACAAGACCTCCCCCTTCGACTTCTATCAGTACTGGAGAAACGTTGCGGATGCAGACGTAATGAAGTGTATCCGTATGCTTACCTTCCTTCCTCTTGAGCAGATCGAGGAGATGGATTCCTGGAAGGATGCCAAGATCAACGAGGCTAAGGAGATCCTTGCATTTGAGCTTACCAAGCTGGTTCACGGCGAGGCAGAAGCTGAAAAGGCTCAGAATTCCGCAAAGCAGTTGTTTGCAGGCGGCGGTTCTGCCGAGAATATGCCTACCACCGAGCTTGAGGATGCAAGCTTTACCGACGGTAAGATCAGCGTTATCGATATGCTCTGCATATCAAAGCTGGCTCCCTCCCGCGGTGAGGCTCGCCGTCTTATCCAGCAGGGCGGAGTACTTCTCGGTGACGTTAAGGTAGAGGCATTCGATGCCGCTTGCGCAAAGGAAGATTTTAGAGACGGTATCATTATCAAGAAGGGTAAGAAGACCTACCACCGCTTTACCGTAAAGTAAAAGTAATACACCGCCCCGGAGCAGAGTAAATTTGATGTAGGGAGGTAGTGTATTTATGTGTAATGTTATCTCGGAATTTGTATCGGGACTGGGAGAGATAAAGCAGGAAAGAGACGTGCTTCTCTCCTCGCTGTCAACCTTTAAGATCGGCGGTCCTGCAGATATAGCGGTATATCCCGAGACCTCAGAGGAGCTGATAACCGCAATCAAGGCGGCAAAGAGGCTGGGACTCAGATATACCGTCATCGGCAACGGCAGTAATATCCTCTTTGACGATAAGGGCTACAGAGGTGCCGTAATATCCACCGGGCGAATGAGAGAGCTGAAGGTGGAGGGGAACAGGATAACCGCAGGCTGCGGCGTACCCTTTACCGCACTTGCGGCAAGAGCCGCCGCAGAGGGACTATCGGGACTTGAGTTTGCCTACGGCATTCCCGGCTGTGTGGGCGGTGCCGTGGTCATGAACGCAGGTGCTTACGGCGGTGCGGTATCAGACGTGCTTGAGTCCAGCGACTATTACGATACCTTAAGCGGTGAGACGGTGACCATCGGCCACGCGGAGCACTGCTACCGATACCGCCACAGCGTATATTCCGACGCAAAGGAGAGGGTGGTCCTCGGTGCGGTATTTGCTCTTACCCACTCTGAGCCGGATGCGGTAAAGGCAAAGAACGAGGAAAATATGAACGCAAGACGTTCAAAGCAGCCGCTTGAATATCCCAGCGCAGGCAGTGTTTTCAAGCGCCCCGAGGGATATTTCGTAGGCAAAATGGTTGAGGATCTTGCTCTTAAGGGCTTTTCTGTCGGCGGAGCGCAGATATCCGAGAAGCACGGCGGCTTTATAATCAACCGCGGAGGTGCTTCGGCCGGTGACGTGCTGGAGCTGATCCGTCATATAGAAGAAAAGGTATACCGGGAGTACGGTGTCCGCCTTGAGTGCGAGATAATGTATATCCCCGAAAAATAAACAGGAGTGCGGATATGTCTTTTTCAAGTGAGATAAAGCAGGAGCTTGCCGGAGCCGTTCCGAAGAGTCAGTGCTGTCGCCGTGCCGCGGCTGACGGTATCTGGAAATTTGCGGAGCTTTCAGGCAGAGTGGGTAAGCTATGCTTTTCTGACGGGGGAGATATATCCGCATTTGTCATTTCGGTCACAGAGACGGGATACGGACGTGAGAGATGCGCCATCACAAAAAAAGGGGAAAAGCGTATAGAGATGAGAGGGGAATTCTCCTTTGATCTCGATCTCTCTCATTCTTTTGACGAAAAGTGTCCCTCCTGTGCCGCGGCGTTTTTTAAGGGAGCGTTTCTCTCCCACGGCAGGATAACCTCTCCCGAGGGCGGTTATCTGCTGGAGTTTTCTTTTGATACCTCTGAGACCGCAGAGCGGTTTCTTTCAGTGGCTGATGAGCACGTGCCGGGCGGAAAGATATTCTGTCGCCGCGGCAAATACGTGGTGTACTATAAGGACAGCGGTGCGATCGAGGACTTTACCGCCATACTCGGTGCTAACCGTGCGGCCTTTGATATAATGAACACCAAGATAGAAAAGCAGCTGCTGAACGATGCAAACAGATATTCAAACTGCTCTGCCGCAAATCTTAAAAGGGCGGTATCCAATGCCGGCAAGCAGATAGATGCGATAAAACGGCTTGAGGAAACGGGACGGCTGTCTCACCTGTCACCTGAACTTATATATACCGCAAAGCTGAGACTTGAGTATCCGGAGCTGACTCTCTACGAGCTCTCCAAGCTGACCAATCCCCCGGTGTCAAAATCCGGGCTTAATCACAGACTTACAAAGATACTTGAATATGCAAGCGACGCTGAAAGGGAGGAGGGGAATAAGTGAGCGATTTCGTACATCTGCATCTTCACAGCGAATACAGCCTGCTTGACGGTGCCTGCCGTATCGCTGACATTCCCCGTGCCGCCAAGGCGGCGGGACATACCGCCGTTGCACTCACCGACCACGGTGTTATGTACGGTGCGGTGGCCTTTTACCGAGCCTGCAAGGAGGAGGGCATCAAGCCGATCATCGGCTGTGAGGTGTACCTCTCTCCCGGAAGCCGCTTTGACAGAGTGCAGGACAGAGGCTCAAGCTATTTTCATCTGGTGCTTCTTTGCAAAAACGAGACAGGCTACCGCAACCTCATTTATATGGTGTCAAAGGGCTTTACCGAAGGCTTTTATTCAAAGCCGAGAATAGATATGGAGCTTCTCCGTGAGCACAGCGAGGGTCTTGTGGCGCTGTCGGGTTGTCTTGCGGGCTTTATCCCCCGTGCTCTCAGCTCAGGCGACTTTGCTGCCGCTGATGCCCATGCGGCGGAAATGATAAAGATATTCGGCCGTGAGAACTTCTTCCTTGAAATTCAGGATCACGGCATGGAGGAGCAGAAGACCGTCAATATCTCTCTCCGCCGTATGGCAGAGGAGCTTGGAGTGGGACTTGTTGCCACCAATGACGCTCATTATATAAAGAAGAGCGATGCGGATACTCAGGCTATCCTTATGTGTATCCAGACCGGCAACGTGATAACTGACGGCCGCCCTATCGGATTTGAAACTGACGAGTATTACTACAAGAGCACCGAGGAGATGCGTGAGCTGTTTTCCGCTTACCCGGGTGCTATAGAGAACACCGTTAGGATCGCCGATATGTGTAATTTCGACTTTTCCTTTGATAAGATATTTCTGCCGAGATATACCCCGGATAACGGACAGTCACCGAAGGATTACCTTCGTTCTCTTGCCGAATCCGGGCTTCGGAGAAGAGTATCTGACGGAAGCATCACCTTTACCGATTCTCACCCGAAAGAGGAATACGTCTCACGTATGGACTATGAGCTGGACGTCATCGAAAGTATGGGCTACAGCGAGTATTTCCTTGTGGTGTGGGATTTTGTCAACTATGCAAAGAGCCGCGGAATTCCGGTAGGACCCGGCAGAGGCTCGGGAGCGGGAAGCCTTGTGGCGTTCTTACTCTCAATAACAGACGTGGATTCAATTAAATTCGACCTGCTCTTTGAGAGGTTTCTCAATCCCGAAAGAGTAAGTATGCCGGATATTGATATAGATTTTTGCTACAACAGACGTGACGAGGTTATAAAATACGTTACCGAGAGGTACGGTGAGGATCACGTTTGTCAGATAATAACCTTCGGTACTATGGCGGCAAGAGCGGCGGTAAGAGACGTTGGCCGTGCGCTGGGTATGCCCTATGCCGAGGTGGATACGGTAGCCAAGCTGATCCCCCAGGAGCTTGGCATCACCATTGCCGAGGCAAGAGAGAGAAAGGAGCTAAAGGAACTTTCAGAAGAAAACGAGTCGGTGGCAAGACTCATTGAGGTGGCCGCCGCTATTGAGGGAATGCCGAGACACGCATCCACCCATGCGGCGGGCGTGGTAATAACCGACAGACCGCTCACCGAGCATCTCCCCCTTGCGGTAAACGGCGACACCGTGGTCACTCAGTTCGATATGGACACGGTGGCAAAACTTGGACTTCTCAAGTTTGACTTCCTCGCTCTCCGTTATCTTACGATAATTTCAGACGCTGAGCGGGAAATAAGAAAGACACACCCGGATTTTGATGTGTCTAAGATCAGATTAGATGACTCTCAAACATTCCGCCTGATATCGGAAGGAAGAACAGATGGAGTCTTTCAGCTTGAGTCCGGCGGAATACGGCAGATGCTCATGTCTCTTTCTCCCGAGAGCCTTGACGATATAATCGCCGCAATAGCTCTTTACCGTCCAGGCCCCATGGAGTCCATCCCCAGATATATCGAGTGCCGACACGATAAGAGCAAGATAAGCTATGCGCATCCCTCACTTGAGAAGATACTTGGCGTTACCTACGGCTGTATAGTATATCAGGAGCAGGTAATGCAGGTATTCAGAGAGGTGGCAGGCTACTCATTCGGCCGTGCGGATATAGTCCGCCGTGCCATGTCAAAGAAAAAGGCGGCTGAGCTTGAGAGAGAGCAGGAGACCTTCATCTCCGGTGCTGTCAGCCGCGGTCTTGACAGGAGCACGGCAGAGCAGCTCTTTGACGATATGCGGAGCTTTGCCAGATATGCCTTCAACAAGAGCCACGCCGCGGCCTATGCGGTCATATCCTACAGAACGGCGTATCTCTCGGCCCACTATCCAAAGGAATATCTCTCAGCGCTTCTCACCTCAGTTCTTGACAGCCCCGGCAAGATAGCGGAGTATATTGCCGAGTGCGGCAAGCGCGGTATTAAGGTGCTCCCCCCGGATATCAATGAAAGTGATATGAACTTTACCGTGGCAGGGGACAATATCAGATACGGTCTTATGGCTATCAAAAACGTGGGACGGCTGTATCTTGAGAGCATTATTGCCGAGAGAAAGGGAAGACCCTTTGACTCCTTTGAGGACTTTATCGACAGAATGAAGGACAGCGACAACGGTAAAAGGCAGGTGGAATTCCTCATCAAATGCGGTGCGTTTGACAGCCTTGGCGTTTACCGCAGTCGGCTTCTTGCCTCATACGAGCTGATAATCGACCGATTCTCTCCTAAAAACCGCGGCAGTATTGCAGGTCAGATAGATATCTTTTCTCTTGCCGCAGGTGACGGAGCTGTCACCGTGAGGGGCGGATATAAATATCCCGAGATACCGGAGTTTTCCGCCAGAGAAAAGCTGGCTCTCGAAAAGGAGAGCGCAGGTATGTATTTCTCCGGCAGTATACTTGACGATTATTCCCGTCATCTGTCCTCTCTTGAGGCTGACTCGGTGCTTGATATCATGGGCGGCGAGGGCAGAGACGGTTACCCTGACAAAAAGCGTGTAAAGATCGCCGGAGTCATCACCGCAAGAGTAAACAAAAATACCCGAAACGGAGAGGGTATGGCTTTCGTTACCCTTGAGGACAGAATGGGCACTATCGAGGCTGTTGTCTTCCCCAAGGTGCTGGAGAAATACACCGAGCTTCTTATGCAGGACAGCGCAGTGCTCATCGAGGGTACTGTCTCCCGTCGTGATGCGGATGAGGACACCAAGGTGCTCGTCAATACCGTCCTGCCCCTTATGACGAATGACGAGTATATTCCTGCGAGAGTGGAAGAGAAACCCCGTTACAGCCGATCTGAGACGGCGGCAGTATCTCCCGCACCTGCCGTAAAAAAGGGCGGAAAGCTGTATCTGAAGGTACCGTCACTTGACAGCCGTCCCTCAAAGAAGGCACAGAATCTCATCGCTATATTCTCGGGAGATATCCCGGTGTGCGTATACAGCGAGGAAGAGAAAAAGTATTATAACCTTACCGGTCTCTCCGCTGACGGCGGTGAATTCCTTCGCCGTGAGCTTAAAGAGCTTCTGGGTGAGGAAAACGTTATAATGAAGTAAAAAAGCGAGGAATAGGATAATGAAGAACAAGGAAAACAAGATGCGTGCAAGCTATAGCGCAGTAAAGATACTTACCAAAGTCGGTTCTCCTCTGTTTATGGGACTGGGCGGTATTTTTGCCCTGGCGGCGGTGCTTATACTGATAATGATACCCATCATATTCTTAGTCAACGTGCCGGTAAACGAGATGCTCCTGCCCCCGTATATGGACGCGGTCCGTGAGGAAGGGATCATCGTCGGCTACGATATCATTATCGGCGGAGGAGTGAAGTTCTCGGTTCCTGCAGAGACCGTTTCCCTCGGCGACATCAAGGCGGCGGTATATTCGGTGTGTCTGCTCGGTGCATTTGCCGCTCTTGAGCTTACTGCCATTTTCGTTCTGCTCTCAAGACTTTTCGGCAATATTAAAAAGAACGGACCTCTTAGCAAGAGAAACGCAGATATCGTCTGCTTTATCGGTATCACCGTTATAGTTGCAGAGTTTGTGGTCAGCGCAGCATACAGATTCTTTAATTATACCCTCGTCAAGACCTTTTCCCTTGACGCTGAGACTGTCAAATACGTTTTCGGCGTGTCTTGGACTCCCATATTACTCGGCGTACTGATACTGCTTATCGGCATTGTTTACGGCTATGCCGCAAACGTCCCTGCAGAAATAGCATCTCCATCACTTCCGGTGGAAGCGGAAAATGAGGAGGACTGACTTATCCCGTATAGTCCTCTA
>JAFQUL010000229.1 GCA_017408535.1 Clostridia bacterium | reverse complement strand
AGGCTAAAAAATACCGGTCAGAAGTCTGAGTTATTCAAAAGCATTTATATTTGGCGAGAGTATGTTTAGGAAAGGGATTTATTTATGAAGAACAAGCTTGCTTTTGTGATCCTGATTTTCACTGTTTTACTGTTTTTGTATTCCTGCTCACAGCCGTCGGATATTCCAGAGGGTGAGGAAACAGAGGTCACCTCAGACACTGACGGCAGAGTAACTGAAGAATCCCCCGACCGCTATGAGGCTATCCGCACGAGCGGAGAGGAGTGGCTCCTCGTCGGACTCAAGGCGTACGAAGATGGAGCAGAGCCAAAGGATCTTACACAGTTCTTCTCTGTGCCTTCTAACCTGCCGTATCTGACGCTGTACGACTATCTTTTTGCTTATGACGGGGAGGGCTATCAGCCTGTAGCAGAAGCACTGTTCCGGTTTATTATAGACAAACACGGGATACCCGCTCTGCTTGACAGGGAAAAACGGGTAGAATACAAAAATGAGTTTCTTGAGTCCCTCGGACTCGAGCCGACGTACGTTCAGCTAAATGAGGTTGAAACGCTCCTTTCCTCAATGGATTTTTCCTCCTCGGCTGACTATAAATACGTGATAACCTTCGATAACGTAACGTATTATTTTAAGGATCTCGATATCGGGAGCCCTACTCAGTATAATGGGATCCTCTACTGTAACACCTACGGTCTCAGAGAGATGATAGAATATCTTAAGGAGAACTCTCTTGACGAGGGACTTGATACCGACAGGCAGTTTAATTTCTATATGACATTTGACGGAAGCGGCATTTCAAAAACCTCGTACCCTTCGGGTGATATCTACATCAATGACAGCTATTCGCTTCTCCACGAGGCGATGCATGCAATGGGGATAAGAGACAACAGCCATATTTGGCTCAGCGAAGGGATATGCAGCTATTTCGGTGAGATGCTTGGTTTTAACGGCCAGATAGCTGCCTCGTATATCCAGATGCTGGCTATGGCAGAGCAAGGATATTTTGACGAGAGAGCCGCCGCAGGAGAAGTATACGCGCAGGCGTATAAGACGCTGTACGAGCAGTATTCCGCACGCGGCGGAAAGCTTGACCACGCGGATAATTTTGACCTGCGTCTCTATAATGACCTCTTCTGTACTCTTGTGTCTTCCGGACTTGAACAAAATACCGTAGCCGATATATATAAGAAGGCAGGCGGTAAGGAATATAGCGGAACCGGCGGAGAGCTGAACTACCCACAGACAAAGTCGCTGGTACTGTATCTTGCAGACGTATACGGGATCGAAAAGGTAATGCAGGCTTATCACACCGGAGATATCGCTTCAGCCTTAGGGAAGGACTACGAGGGTCTTAAGGCTGAGTGGCAGGAGTATATGACGCAGTTTGATCTCAAATAAAGAAAAAGACAGAGACCGTGAGTTAACTCACGGTCTCTGTCTGTATACCTTTTATAGGAGGTAAGTAAACCTGTAATATGCTTATCTGAGCTTTGCAATACCAAGAGCTGCAGCGCCGATAATACCTGCGTCGTTACCGAGAGAAGCAACCTTGATAACGGTCTGCTTGGAGTCGCCGCGGGTGTAACGCTGAGAGTTGATGTTAGCCATAAGAGGAATGAGAAGGTTGTCACCCTCCTTGCAGATACCGCCGCCGATGCTGAGTATCTCGGGCTGGAAGATGTTGATGATGTTTGCAATACCGGTACCGAGGTAAGCGATGTACTTGTTAACTACTGCGGTAGCAGCCTCATCGCCGGTAGCCTTCATAACTGCGAAAGCGGTCTTAGCGGAAACCTTGGAAAGGTCGCCGTCAATATCGTCTTCCATAGCGGTCTTGATGCCCTTTGCCCGGCACTCCTCGATCTTCTCCTTGGTCATACGAACAAGGCTGGGAGCGGAGGAGTATGATTCCCAACAGCCCTTACGGCCGCAGTTACAGGGAACACCGTCGTGCTCGATAACGATGTGACCGAGCTCAGCACCTGCGAAGTTAAAGCCGGAGTAAACCTTGTTGTCGATAATGATACCGCCGCCGACACCGGTGCCGAGGGTGATCATTACAGAGTGCTTGGTGCCCTGAGCCGCGCCGGCAACAGCCTCTGCAAGAGCAGCTGCGTTAGCGTCGTTCTCGATATATACCTTCTTAACGCCGAGGAACTCGGTGAGGATGTCGGCGATAGGGAAGTTCTCAAAGTTAAGGTTGTTTGCGTACTCAACAATACCGGTGTCGCTGTTTGCAGTACCGGGGGTAGCAATACCTGCATACTCGATGTCGTCTATAGAAATGTTCTTTTCATCAAGGAGCTTCTTACAAAGGTCAGCCATGTCGCGGATAACCTCACGGCCCTCACGCTCAGCACCGGTAGGAACGCTGTCCTTAATGAGAATGTTGTAATTTTCGTCAACGATTCCGACGGCAATATTAGTTCCGCCGAGGTCAATACCAAGATAATACATAGTGTTCTCCGATCCGCCGCAAAAGCGGCATTTTTGTTTTACTGTCACGGGGCAAATACGTTACTGTTTTTCCCTTCAGACTTATAATAAAGTAGTATACTAAAATTATAAAACAATAAAAAAGCTTTGTCAAGTATCAATAAAAATCAAATCCTTTGTTCATAAAAAATTAACAAGGAATAGTTTGATGTTGTTCTTGAAAAGCAGTGTGTTTTGGTATATCATATAATATGCGGTAGAATTTTGTTTAAGTAAATTCAGCACTGCAAATATTTTATATAGATTACGCATAGAAAAGAGGCAATTTCTTGGAACGTTACGTATATGCAGATAACGCGGCTACCACGCCTGTATCCGAATCGGTCAGACGTGCAATGCTCCCCTACTTTGAGGAGGGATGGGGCAACCCCTCCAGCCTTCACAGAAAGGGCAGAGAGGCAAAAGCCGCAATAGATAACGCACGCAGCCGTGTGGCTGCCGCCATCGGTGCCGAGGCACGTGAGATATTCTTCACCTCCTGCGGTTCTGAGGCAGATAACTGGGCGATCAAGGGTGCTGCCTTTGCCGCCCGCCGCAAAAACCCTGAGAAAAATCACATAATCACTACCGTTATCGAGCATCCCGCAGTTCTTGAGACCTGCCGCGGACTCGAGAAGGACGGCTTTTCCGTTACCTACCTTCCCGTTGACGGTGACGGTATCGTTTCGGTAGAGGATCTTACAGCCGCTATTACCCCTTCCACTATTTTGGCTGAGGTAATATTCGCCAACAACGAGATCGGAACCATTGAGCCTATTAAGGAGCTTGCCGCCGCCGCTCACGAAAAGGGAATACTCTTTTTCACCGATGCGGTACAGGCAGTAGGCGCGGTTGACATAAACGTCAAGGAGCTTGGTGTTGATATGCTGTCCATGTCAGGACATAAGATGCATGCTCCCAAGGGTATCGGTGCTCTTTATATTCGCCGCGGTGTGGTCATTGACCGACTTATCTCCGGCGGCGGACAGGAGAGAGGTCAGAGAGCGGGAACAGAGAACGTAGCTTTTGCTGCGGCACTTGCCCAGGCCATTGATGATGCAACGGCTTCTCTTTCCGATATGGAGCGCGTTGCCGCAATGCGTGACAGACTTATCGACGGTCTGCTCAAGATACCTCACACCCGTCTTAACGGTTCAAGGGACAAGCGTCTCCCCGGTAACGTTAACGTGGCGTTTGAGTTTATCGAGGGTGAGAGCCTTCTTCTCCTTCTTGATATGGCGGGAATCGCAGGCTCTACCGGATCTGCTTGCTCCTCCGCATCTCTTGAGCCCTCACACGTTCTGCTTTCTATCGGTCTTCCCGCAGAGAAGGCACACGGTTCTCTCCGTCTTACCGTTTCACACGACAATACCGATGAAGACATCGATTATATACTTGAGCAGGTTCCGAAGGCTGTGGCACGTCTTCGTGAAATGAGTCCGCTCACCGAATTTTGATCACAGGAAAGGAGTTATCAGTATGTATAGCGAAAAAGTAATGGAGCATTTTTCAAACCCCCACAACATGGGTGAGATAGAGAACGCCGACGGCGTAGGTACAGTTGGTAACGCCAAGTGCGGCGACATAATGAAGATATTTCTCAAGATAGAGAACAATATCATCACCGACGCAAAGTTCAAGACCTTTGGCTGCGGTGCGGCGATAGCTACCTCCTCTATGGCTACCGATCTTATTATCGGTAAGTCGGTTGACGAGGCACTTACCCTTACCAATTCCGCCGTTGTTGAGGCGCTTGAGGGTCTTCCCCCTGTAAAGGTCCACTGTTCCGTTCTTGCTGAGGAGGCTGTTAAGGCCGCTATCAGCGATTACTACAAGAAGAACGGTATCGACAAGGAGATCCCCGGGCTTGACTGTCACTGCCACGGAGATCACTGTAACTGCGAAAAATAATGATAAAAATTACCCGCATCAGCGGGTAATTTTTTGTTTCGGGAACAAAATCCGCAAAAAAACGTCTTATATACTGAGGAAAAACAATGCGAACGTGAAATATTTCCGATAAAAATCCGAGATGAAGTGCAGAGAGGGATGCGCGCACTCTCAAACACCGGGATAAGGAGGTACTGAAATGGAAGACAGTAAGATAGTAGATCTGTATTTTGACCGTAATGAAAAAGCAATAGATGAAACTGCGAAAAAGTACGGAAAATACTGCTACAGTATTGCAAACTCCATTTTATCCGACAGTGGGGATGCCGAGGAAATCGTAAACGATACATACCTTGAAGCGTGGAATGCTATACCGCCTCACCGTCCCTCTGTACTGTCCACCTTTCTCGGTAAGCTGACCAGACGTATCTCTATCGACAGATACCGCAGACGCACCGCAGAAAAGCGGGGCGGGGGAGAGATCCCCCTGATCCTTGACGAGCTTGACGAATGTATTCCCTCGGGTTTTACTGTCGAGCGGGAGATAGAGGACTGTCTGATAAGAGATACCGTCAATTCCTTTCTTTCAGGTCTTTGCGAGGAGGAAAGAAGGGTCTTTGTTCTTCGTTACTTTTACGGTAAAAGCTACGATGAGATAAGCCGTGCCACCGGTTTAAGCGTCAGCAGGACGGCGACCGTACTTTACAGGACCCGCGTCAAGCTTAAGGAAAAACTTGAAAAGGAATTTTTAGCGTGAATATAATTCAGGCATTTCCCAAGATACCGGTTATCACGCATTCAAATTCAAATTAAAAATGGGACCCTAACCCATTTTTGTTCGCAAAGGCGAACACATTTGAATTTGCTAAAATTTGTGTACCGCCTCATAGCGGCGGAATATAAGATGGATAGCGTGAATACAATTCGGGCATTTCCCAGGATACCGGTTATCACGCATTCAATTTTTTGTGTCGCCGCACAGCGGCGGAATGGAGATTGTTATGAAAAAAGAAAAGTTATTTGATATTATCGGAGATATAGACGACAAATATATCGAGGAGGCAGGCAAGAAAAAGCTACCCCTCAAAAGAGTCATTTTCTCTGTGTCGTCAATAGCGGCAGTGCTCTGTCTGATAGTTCTTTTGTCTCCTCTCGGTGCAAAGATCAGAGGATCCGCAAGCGAAAACAAGCTTGCACCCGACCTGCCTAACCCCGACGTATATTACAGTCAGAATACAAACGAGCTTGAAGCACCGAACACCGAGGCCGCGCTTGATGGGGAAATAATCCGTGAAACCGGCTTAGTACCGGGCGAAACGGCAGAGGATCTTCTCCCCCCAGACGGTGATAGCGAAACCGATATCCTCCCCATTGCCCCTGTACCGGACACAGATCACCTCACGTCGGAGAAGACCGCCGCCGCTGAGAGTACCCATAGCGCGGCAGATACTTTTATTCCCGTTGATACCGCCGTAGATTTTCCCACTGTGACGGTACAGACCTACGTGTGGTACGTCAGTGACAAAAAGCTCGCGTCGGCATCGGTAGAGGCAGAGCCGGACGCTGATAATGTTTTTGTCGCATGGAAGGACAAAAACGGCATCGGCCCCGAGGTCGAGCTTATTTCTCTTAATGTGACCGATAACGCAAAGACCGAGACGGTGGAATTTATGGGTGAGCTCATGGTGCAGCACACCGCAGCTACCGAGTGGTATATGACGGTAACGGTTTCAAGAAATCTTGAAAAATATTTCGATACTTTAGACAAAGAACTGCTTTGCTCGTCTCTTGAGAAGACTATGGTCGGCTTTGCAGACAAACGTAATCTGGCATCATATCAGCTGGTGCTTGAGTGATCTTTTGCGGGAGGAAGAAAATGACAAGGAGCGTAAAGATATTCTGTATACTGCTGTTGCCCATATTGCTGTTCTTTTTACTTGTGACACCGTACAGCTATATCAATAGAGAATTTATAGTTGACTGGCTGGGGTGCGGCTGTCCGCAGGTAGACGCAGACGGTAACGTAAGAGAAAATTATTTCAGTGCCAACAGCTTTACCGCAATCTTTTGGCTCAGCGTCGCGGCGGCAGTTACCGTTTTTTCCTTTTTTCTCTCCCGCAGACTTATTTACGAGTATAAAATAATACGGCTTCTGTATATGTTGGCCGTGATAATGCTGTCGGTCTTTATCAGCTTAAGATTTACCGAGAGCATGATGTGGAACTGAGGTACAGAATGAAAAAAACAATATATTTGCTCATTGCTTTATCGCTTCTTCTTCCCGCTGTTTCCTGTGGAGGTACAAATGAAATTGCCCTTGCCGGGATAGACAAGGAAAAGGCGGCCGCAGAACCGAACGACACTGTGGCATATACCGGGCAGGTTCCTGAGGACTTCTATTTTACAGTCAGATTCGGGACCTACGGCGAAAGCTCCTACGACAGTCGTAGTGGAAAGCTGATAAAGACGGGAAATGCCACTCACCCCGAGGATTACGTGACCACTCTTATCCTTTCCGAGGATGAGATGCGGGAGATATACGGTATGATCAGAAGGATAAATATAAATACTTATCCCGACAGATATGATCCCGTAAACGATCCCGAGTCAGACCAAAAGGTTATGTCAAACCCTTCTGCCACATTGTCCCTTACTGCAAAGTACGGGTCAGTAGCGAAGACTGTGTACTGCCCTGACGTAGCATTTGGATGTGACGGATATAACGAAAAGGCACAGGCCTTTCTTGATTGTATTTATCGCATCAAGGATATTATAGTTGACAGTGAGGAGTGGAGGGCTCTGCCTGACTACGAATTCTATTATTGCTGATACAGTATACTAAATACTAAAGTGAAAAAATCTCCGTTGCAACCGTAAGGTTGCAGCGGAGATTTTAAGTTATCAGAAAAGAAATTCAAGCTTTATCGCTTCGGTGTTGTCGGGGGAATATTCAAGCTCCTCCGACAGAATCCTTGCGTATTCTGTTATATCCCTTTGCGGATCGCTCTTCACAAGAGAAGCAAGAAGTCTCTCACAGAAAAATGAGAATCCCAGAGCCATACGTTCGTCTCCTTCGTCTTCAGCACCTGAGAGATGCCGATAGGCAAAGTATGCAAGTGCTCTTTCCAAAGCTTTCTCCGATTCTGCGGGGGAGTCTGTATTTGATGAGTACACAGAAGAGAACAGCTCTCTGTGTGAAGGATCAAGATATTCAAGTCGGTCGAGAAGTTCTCTCCAGCTGCCGTCATCAAGCACATTGGGGGACACGCCGAATTCACGGTATGCGGCGTCAAGCCTATTTCTGTAGGGGACCGATCTGTCTGATATGATGGAATACAGCCTGTCTCTTTTTGTGATGCTACAGTATTCCGAAGAAATGTCTCCTTCGGTATCACCGATTTCTGTTATATTGAGGTAAC
Source organism: Clostridia bacterium (assembly GCA_017408535.1). Classification (GTDB taxonomy): domain Bacteria; phylum Bacillota; class Clostridia; order Oscillospirales; family CAG-272; genus RGIG2161. Next base: position 1,527 of record JAFQUL010000229.1, on the reverse strand, counting down.
CGTCTGACGAAAGAATGATCCTTGCCGCCTCTTCACAGGACAGCCCAAGACCGACCTCTTTTCCTCTCGGTGTGTCATTATAGAATCTCGGATGCTCACGGCAGATATTTGAGAGAAGCTCTTCCCCCTCGTTTATTATTATCCTGCACAGCCCGTTTTCATTTAGATGAGGACATCTGTCGCCCTCGGAGAGCTTAAAGCAGGGGGTCTCTCCGCTTGCGTCAATGCTTTCCTTTACGGTTTTTCCGTAAGGAGATGCGAGATTGCGGTACTTTTCGTAAGTAGCGCTGTCGATATCTATCTCCCAGCCGATACAGCAGCTGTGTCTGCATTTATCGGCGATGCAGGTAAAGTCTCGGTAATACTCCGGTGCGTACAGCTTCATTTTACGGATACCTGTAGAACACCTGAGTGGAATAGTACTCATACGAAGATGCGGAATTATACGCAATTCCAGCGCCGAAGAACTTATATTCCGGGGTCAGCATACCCGCTCTGTGAGTAGGAGAGGTATACCAGGAGTGAGTTACGAAGAAAATATTCGAGGTCTTTATACCGTTGATAAAGAAATATCCTGCCTGGATATTTTCTCCGCAGTAGACTCCGTCGATTCCCTCGTTACGGAGGCGGTAGCTTGCACGGTTTCCTTCAAGATCGGTATGCTCAAAGTTACCTGTTTTTGCCATATAGATGCTGTGAGTGAGAGATGCGGCGGAAGCTTCATCTGAGTATTCAAGAGGGCTCAGGCCGTTGAGCGCTCTGTAATAGTTTGTGATATAAAGACAAAGAACAGCCTGAGAGGAATAGTCGGTAACCGTCTCCCCCTTAAAATCGGTTGTGGCATTTATTGTATTAAAACCGTAGTTGAAATCACTGAGCTTGGCCCAGGAGGAGGTCATCTTCTTGCTTCCGGTAATATCCGTGAAGCAAAGCACGTCCATATTACCGTCAGAGATAAGCTTCATATTCTCGTCATACGATGTGGGAATATGTGTCTTTTTTGTCGGCATATGGCAGAACATATAACCGCTTCCGGCGGAAAATACCGCTGAGACTGTGCCGTTATGTACCTGATAGAATCTCAGCTTCATCATATTGCTGCTGTATATATAGGTCGTTACGGTACCGACTGAGGTGCTTTCCGTAACTGTATCATCCGGTGTTCCCACAAGTTCGAAAAGCTCAGCCTCGGTTATTCCGAGACACAGGACTTCCTTCCCGCAGATAGTACAGTAGCTGTTAACTACGTCGTGGGGAAGCTGACCGCCGTTATTGTATCCGCACACAGAGCAGATCTCGGGAGAAGTACAGGATGCGGGGGTGTAGCTGTGGGGCAGAAGCTCCAGCTCCTCTGAGTAGCTGCTACCGCATTTGCAGGAATACTCTTTTACACCTTTTTCAGCGCAGGTCGATTTTTTTGTGGAGGTGAGGGTGTAGTCATGCGGAAGGCGGGAGATATCCTCCGAATAGCTCTTGCCGCAACTGCACTCATAGACCTTAGATCCGGTTTTCGCGCAGGTGGGCTCT
>JAFQUL010000228.1 GCA_017408535.1 Clostridia bacterium | reverse complement strand
TTCTGGACCGAGATAGGATTTGACCTAAATGCCGGAATATACAATGACAACGTGGTCAGACAGATAGCGGATCTCTTTGTCACTCCCTCGGCCGAGGAGCTTGAGGCTTATGCAAAGCTTACTGCCGCTGAGGAGAGCCTGTCGGCAGACGTATCTAAGCTCAGCACTGCCAAGGATGTAGTAAGTGCATACAAATCGGCAGGAGATGCCACAAAGGCGGCAAGTATACTGTCCTATGTTGCAACAGATGTACTTGACGATAAGTTAGGTCAGCTTGCAGACCGATGCGATGAGCTGATGGGGCTTGCGACAAAGGACGCATCTCTTGTTCCCGAATTTAACCGTGTAAGCAAAAAGATGGATACTATCTTTGATCTTCAGACTGCAACAGGAAAAGCAGGAGACGGACTTAAGGCGATAAACTCAAAAATGGACATTATAGAAGTAGACGGAGTATCCTTTGTAGACGTAGCGGCCTTTACGGTGAACGTTTACGGTTATATGGATAAAATGTCCGCGCGTGACAGCGGTTCTATCGATGCTTTGAAAAAATACGTAAACAATTCTGACCTTGGACTGTCTTATCCCCTGGCAGAATATGCGTCTAAACTCAAAGTCAATTCCGAGTGGTACGATGCAATTGCCGAGTATCTTGAAAGGGAGGGCGGCACCATCGTCATGGATAAGCTCCCGCTGGCGAATATCATCGGCGGTCCGGGTGCCGTGCTGGTACTTGGCTGGAACGTAGCAAAATCCTTCGTACCGTACCTCAAAGACTCACTTACCTCTATGGAGCATTTCAAATTTGCAGAATATGCCATAGACTATCAGAACGACTGCGGGCAAATGGTCAGCGACCTTGTAGCTGAGTGCTTTTCCGCAAACGGAATAAAAGAAAGCAGCCTCAAGGATCTCAGCGACAGCATGTATGCTTACTTCAAGTTTTCCTCGGTTGCACGCTCCTGTGCCGAAGTTTCTCTGCTCAGCGTTGATATTGACCAGTCCCTTAAAGATAAGATAATAAACATAATGCACATGAGGAATACCGAGATTGCTGAATATATGGTAGTTCTCGCTCAGGCTGATGATAATAACGAATCTCTCGTATACGGGTTTCTCCCCTCCGACAGTAGAAAGTACCGTATGAGCAGTAGTCCCGAGGCGGGTACCTGCGAGTATATCATCTCTGTAGGAAAACAGATCGAGGCATCCTCGCAGACCACCGCACCGGATGATACAATTGATCTGAGAGGTGCTATTACCGAAGAGGAAGCGATCGACGTTCTTGTTGATACAATCGGCGGTGCCTTCGCTTTCCTTCTTGACGGGGAAACGGTGGAATCACTGCTTGATTTCTCGGTAATCGGTACCTACCGTGTGATAATGCCGAACTTTGGTTATTGCGACACCTACGTAATAAAGGGAATGGAAGAAGCTGTTTCCGATACCGGATACTTCTTCGTATCTCTTGACGGTAAGCACGTATGGATGGGTACCCCCGTCGGAGATGGGCAGTACGAGGTAGTACATCAGGTAGATCTGAAAAACTTCAGCCTCATGGACCTTGTAAATCTACTTATGGAATATGTTTGATAAAATTGCGGTGCCTTTTCTCTGAAAGGGTACCGCGATTTTTTATACTCCCGGCAGACATAGTAACAGACCACCGGTGAATATTGTTTTTTCTTCGGTATTATTGATTTATTTTGTAATATAGAGTATAATTATACGAGTAATATGGGGAATTTTCCCCTATGCAAAACATAATAGTAATGTAAACGGTATAAATATGAAAAAGATTTCTATATTATTGTTACATCTGCAGCACGGCGGTATTGAAAAGCAGACGGTAAACCTTGCAAATACTCTCTGCGGTCATTATTCGGTAGAGCTGATAACTGTATACAGTATGGGCAAGAAGCCGGCGTATCCAATTGACCCGAGAGTCACGGTAAGATACCTCATTGACGACAAGCCCAACCGTGCAGAGTTCAAGGCGGCAGTAAAAAGATTAAATCCTATAAAAATAATAAAAGAGGGTATCCGCGCGGC
>JAFQUL010000227.1 GCA_017408535.1 Clostridia bacterium | reverse complement strand
CTTTAACAACACGATCGTAACCATTACCGATACCTTCGGAAACACTGTTTCCTGGGCATCTGCCGGTGAGCTCGGTTTTAAAGGTTCCAGAAAGTCCACTCCCTATGCGGCTCAGATGGCAGCAGAAACTGCAGGCAAGCTTGCAGTAGAGAACGGTATGAAGACCGTTGAGGTATACGTTAAGGGCCCCGGATCCGGAAGAGAGTCTGCGATCCGCGCTCTTGAGAATGTTGGTCTCCAGGTCGTAATGATCAAGGATGTTACCCCCATTCCCCACAACGGATGCCGTCCGCCTAAGCGCAGACGCGTTTAATCATAACGGAGGAAAAATAAGATGGCAAGATATACAGGACCCGCATGCAGACTGTGCCGTAGAGAGGGCACTAAGCTTTACCTTAAGGGTAGCCGCTGCACTTCCGGTGCTTGCTCCTTCGACGTAAGAGAGAAGGCAGGCGCACCCGGCGCTCATGGCGTATCTCGCAAGAAGGTTGGCGAGTACGGTATGCAGCTCCGCGAGAAGCAGAAGGCAAAGAGATACTATGGCGTTCTTGAGCGCCAGTTCAGAAACTACTACGAGATGGCAGTTAAGAAGGAAGGCATGACCGGTGCAAACCTCCTCTGCATCCTTGAGACCCGTCTTGATAACGTAGTATACAGAATGGGACTTGCTGCAAGCCGTAAAGAGGCTCGTCAGCTCGTTTGCCACGGCCACTTCACCCTCAACGGAAAGAGAGCAGACATTGCGTCTATTCTCGTTCGCCCCGGTGATGTGATCGCACTTCGTGAAAACAGCCGCGACCTTCCCAAGTTCAAGGCTCTTCTTGAGAACTTTGATGCTAAGAATGCTCCCAAGTGGCTTGAGGTTGATACCGAGAACGTTACTGTTAAGGCAGTAGCAGCTCCTACCAGAGACGATATTGACTTCCCCTTCACCGAGCAGCTTATCGTCGAGCTCTATTCCAAGTAAGATATTCCTTCCGGGTGCGGCGTATTTACGGCGCATCCGCGGAAGGCGTCGATCCCTGCATGCCGCATAATATTGCGGCCGCGTAACCTGACCGGCGAAATTAATTTATTTGGAGGATATTATGATAGAAATAGAGAAGCCTAACATTTCGTCCGAGGAAATGGACGAAACGGGTAAATCCGGCGTATTTGTTGTCGAGCCTCTTGAGAGAGGCTACGGCATGACCCTGGGAAACTCTCTCCGCAGAGTACTGCTCAGCTCTCTGCCCGGCGTTGCCGTTACATCTATTAAGATCGACGGCGTGCTTCACGAGATCTCTGCAATCCCCGGCGTTAAGGAAGACGTCACCGAGATCGTCCTCAATGTAAAGGGAATTACCGCTAAGCTGTATTCCCCCACACCCAAGACCGTATACATTGACGTAAACGGTTCCCGCGATATCACCGCAAGGGATATCGTATGCGATTCCGATATCGAGATCCTTAATCCCGATCATCACATCGCAACCCTGTGCGAGAACGCTCACTTCTATATGGAGCTGACGTTTGACCACGGTAGAGGATACGTATCCAACGATAAGAACAAGCAGAACTATCTTGCTGCAAACGCTCAGAGCGGCAGCGGACTTCCGATTGGACTTATCTTTACCGATTCCATCTACACACCTGTTTACAGCGTAAGCTATGAGGTAGAGAATACCCGTGTCGGCAATATTACCGACTATGATAAGCTTACCATTACCGTAAACACCAACGGGACGATCACCGCTAAAGAAGCGGTATCTCTCGGCGCCAAGATACTCAATGAGCATCTCAACCTGTTCGTGGATATGTCCGATACAGCAAAGGACACCGAGATAATTGTTGAACGCGAGGAAACCAAGAAGGAAAAAGTCCTTGAGATGACCATCGAGGAGCTTGACATGTCGGTAAGAAGCTTCAACTGCTTGAAGCGTGCCGGCATTGATACCGTCGAGGATCTTACTAACCGTACCGAGGAGGATATGATAAAGGTCCGTAACCTCGGAAAGAAATCTCTGGAGGAAGTAATCCAGAAGCTGCACTCTCTCGGCCTCGATCTGAAGCGCGAAGAAGAGTAAGCACCAACAATCAAAACTTTTAGGAGGGACACGCATAATGCCCGGTACGAGGAAGCTCGGCAGAAAGACCGACCATAGAATGGCTATGCTCAGAGGTATGGTTACTCTTCTGCTTGAGAAAGGAAAGATAGAAACCACTCTTACAAGAGCAAAGGAAATTGCTCCTCTCGCTGAGAAAATGATCACTCTCGGCAAGAAGAACACTCTTGCAAGCCGCCGTGCTGCTCTTGCGTTCATCACCAAGGAAGAGGTTGTAACCAAGCTCTTCAATGAGATCGCACCTAAGTACAGCGACCGTAACGGTGGTTACACTCAGATGTTTAAGCTCGGATTCCGTCGCGGAGATGCTGCAGAGATGGCTCTGCTCCGTCTCTTTGAGGAGCCCGTAAAGGAAGAGGAGAAGCCCGCAAAGAAGGCTTCCAAGAAGGCAGAGGCTCCCGCAGAGGAGGCTCCCGCTGCTGAAGCTCCCGCAGCTGATGCTGAGTAATTAAAAAACATAGGCTGTCTCAAATTAAGATTTGAGACAGCCTGTTTTTTGTTTGTGCGCGATGTGTATTTTTTCTTGACAAGAAGCTAAGCTTCTGTTACTATGAAAACAGAAGTGAAAACAGCAAATTTTATCTGTTTGCGGAGGAAATATGAGAGTTTTTAAATCGTTTTTATCCTTTTTCCTGACATTATTGCTTTGTGTTAATGTTCTTTGCGGCTGTGGAGGTGCACCCGCATCGTCCGGTTCGCAAAGCGATTCCGCCGATAGTACCGAGAATACGCCCGCAACAGACGGCATTACAGATGATGTGACCGATGAGGATGTGAAGCTTCCGGATGGAACAAAAACGCACTTCCTGATCGGTTTCAGTGGCGACGCAGGCGCTGTGCTTACTGCGAAGGACGGTAAATACACGGAAGCTGTCATCATATATTTTGATGGCAGTATAATTGCTGAGCTTGACGTTGAATACGCAGATAATAGCGAAGCGGACGGCTATTACGCAAAGCTTGAGTGCGCTTTGTCGGAGGATTATGCACCTGCGCCTGAGATCGCAAAGGCTGTGCTTGAGGTGGACGAAAAGGGCAATTTGATAGGCGAGGCATATTATGCGGCGGACGGCAGTCCGATCGGTGAATTCACGATCGAAAGCGAATACGGAGAAAACGGAGAGATCATTAAGAGCAGCTACCGTCAAGGCGACACAAAAATGATGGAGCTGGAGTATGCATCATCCGCAAGCGGAGAGGCTTATCTGAAGCTTGTGACTTCGTTTTTTGATGGCGGTTACAACGTTATGGAGAATAACGAGGAAGGAATGCTCCTGCGTTACCTTACCTATGAAAACGGTGTGCTTGTAAGCCGACAGGAGAATACGTATGATGATAGCGGCAGGCTCATCGGTACGGTAAACTATAATGGCGACAAGATGACGATGCGTTCGGAGTATTCTTACGATGGGGACAGGACGTACTGGACCATTGAAGCATTTTTAGATGATAGAGTGCTTCTCGAAAAGCACGTCAATACTGTTCAATACTACAAGGCTCGGTACCGTCTTGACGGTTCCTTGATACAAGAATACCTTTATAAGGAGGACCCGAACAGAACAAAGACCGTTAACGGAAAAGAGGCTCCTTATTTTTACTTAGACCGTGTGGTGGATTATGATGAATCCGGAAAGAAAACTGAGGAAGCGTTTTATTACTATAAGGATTTCAAGGCTGAGGACGGTTCCACTGTAAGCAATCGACATTATGATATCACGTATCGATATGATGAAAACGGTAACATAACACATGAACACAAGTACGAAAACGTATATAATTCCAAAGGTGTTCTCGTGTTAGTAAATCAGTATAACAACGGAGAATTGACCTTGATACAGGTTTTCGGTGCTGACGGAAGGATGCAATTCGCAAGCCGTTATTCTAATGATAAGATTACAGAGCAGGAGCTCTATGAGTATGACGAAAACGGAAAACGCAGCATAAAGGAAACAAGGCTTGATAATTTCCTTGAGATACCAAAGGTAGATTGAGTTACATTATAACAAAAACCGCCAAATGGGGCGGTGACTTAAGAAAACATTGAAGCAAAAGACGGTGTAGCTTGACGGCTATGCCGTCTTTTGCTGTTTTTCAGTTGTATTGTGGGCTTCTTCGATAGCCCGTGTAAAGTCAAATGCACCGATGAAGTTATAG
>JAFQUL010000226.1 GCA_017408535.1 Clostridia bacterium | reverse complement strand
GCTACCGAGTTTGAGTCTGTATTCGCATCGGACAGGGTTTTGTTTATGACCAACAAGCTTTATGTGGCTGAAACCAAAACTTTGCGAAACATGTCAAGTGATTACGGAATACTCCCTATGCCTAAATACGATTTGGAACAGAAAAATTACGGTTCCATGCCATTTGAATTGTTTCAGATGTTTTCTATCCCTACAACTGCAGAGTATCCGGCAGAGGTTACGGCGGTTCTTGAACTTATGTGTGCCGAAAGTTGGCGTAAAGTCACCCCAACATATTCTGATGTCGTTCTTAAAGGAAAATATTTAAACGACACAGAATCGAGAAGGATGTTCGAGCTTATCATTGACAGTATAAAGATCGAGGCAGGCCTTATTTATTGTTATCAGATCAATGAAATATCTACCTTCCTCATGAGGTACAGTATAGACTGGCAGGATCTTGACAAGTTTTCCTCCGTGTATGCATCAAAGGCAAAGAAGGCTGTGACGGGGTTGAGGTTTCTTAATGAAATGATCAAATAAAACTTGTGTTAGGTTAACAAAACGGAGAAGAACACAGCTAATATATAATATGTAAAATTAATGTTGTTTTGGAGTTTGGTGCTCCGGACGGCGGAAAGGATTGGTATAACCGTGCAAAACAAAATTAAGGATGAAAAAATAGACTATCTGTTTGAGGGAATACTTACCCTGAATACTGTAGAGGAGTGCTATGATTTTTTTGAGGATCTCTGTACGGTAGCAGAGCTTAAGGAAATGTCGAAGCGTCTTTATGCCGCAAAAATGCTGAAGAATAACTGCGTTTATACCGACATTGCTGCTCAGACAGGTCTCAGCACCGCTACCATCAGCCGTGTCAACCGTTGTCTTAAATACGGCACCGACGGATACGTTAAGGTCCTTGAGGCTCTCGAGGATAAAAAATGAGTGATATATACAGCGGTATATTCCGTGTTTATGACCGGCTCAACGGTGATATAGACTATGAGGGATGGACTGATTTCGTAGAGGAGAATTTCTCCCGTTTTGCGGAGCGTAAGGTGGAGTCTGTGCTTGACCTTGCCTGCGGTACGGGATCAATGACTATCGAGCTTGCCCGCCGTGGGTATGATATGACAGGTATCGATCTGTCGCCCGATATGCTGTCCGTTGCCCAGGATAGGGCTGCGGATGAGGAGCTTACGGGGATATTGTGGCTGCTTCAGGATATGAGGGAGTTTGAGCTTTACGGTACTGTGGATGCGGTAGTCTGTGCACTTGACAGTCTTAACTACCTTCGCAACACAAAGGAGCTCCAAAAGGTCTTTTCACTTGTGAATAACTACCTTTATCCCGGCGGGGTGTTTCTTTTTGATATGAATACTCCATATAAGTTTGAGAATATCTATGCAGATAACTCCTATGTTCTTGAGGATGACGGTATATATTGCGGTTGGCAAAACGAATATAACAGCAAAACCAAGCTCTGCCGTTTCTATCTGTCTGTATTTGAGGAATGTGAGGACGGCAGTTATCTGAGGACTGACGAGGTCCAGACCGAGAGATGCTTTTCTCTCACAAGCATTAAGCGGGCATTAAGCTCCGCCGGACTTGAGCTGTGCGGAATATACGGTGATACTGATTTTTCTCTTGCCCGAAATGACAGCGAGCGGTGGTATTTTGCCGCGCGTAAGAATAAGTAAACGGAGAAACTGATAAAATGCAGAAAGCAAAAATATTAAGAGGAATGACGAGCGACGGAAGTGCCAGAATACTCGTCATCAACTCTACTTCCATAGTAGATGATGCTATCAGGATACACAACACGACTCCCACCGCATCTGCGGCGCTCGGACGTACTCTTACCGCCGCTTCTCTTATGGGAACGATGCTGGGCGAGGAAAACGATACTATTTCTCTGAGTATCAGGGGTGACGGCCCAGCCGGCGGTGTTCTTGCATCGGCGGATTATTTCGGTAACGTAAAGGGATATATCATCAATCCCGATGTGGATATACCTAAGAAATCAAACGGTAAGCTTGACGTCAGCGGTGCTATCGGCCACGGCAAGCTGAATATAATCCGTTCTATGGGAACGGGTGAGCCCTACGTGGGAACTGTTGACCTTGTCAGCGGCGAGATCGCGGAGGATATAGCGGCATACTATGCAAACAGCGAGCAGATACCCACTGTATGTGCTCTCGGTGTTTTGGTCGACGTAGACTATTCCTGTCGTGCGGCAGGCGGCGTTCTTATTCAGCTGCTTCCTTTTGCAGCACCGGAAACTGTTGATGCAATTGAAGCAAACGTTCCCGCTCTCTCCAACGTGAGCCGCCTCTTTGACTCCGGTATGTCAAACAAGGAGATCGCTGACCTTGCTCTCAGCGGTATAGAGTATGACGTATTTGACGAGCTTGAGGTAGGTTATGTCTGTGACTGTTCAAGAGAAAGATCCGAGAAGGTATTGCTCAGCCTCGGCAGGGAAGAGCTTGAAAACCTTATCCGGGAAAAGAAGGATGCGGGAGAGTCTCCCGACATTGAGATGAGCTGTCATTTCTGCGATAAGAAGTACAATTTTACAGAGGCTGAAATACTCAAGCTGATCGAGGAAGCAGAGTCAAAAAAGGGCAAAAAATAAGCCAAAAAAAATATCAAAAAAAGTTTGATTTTTTTTGAAAAAAAGTGTTGACAAACCTGAACACCTGTGTTATAATAATATCCGTTGTGAGGCACGAAACAAAGTGCCGAGCACGGTATGGGAGCATAGCTCAGTTGGGAGAGCATCTGCCTTACAAGCAGAGGGTCATAGGTTCGAGCCCTATTGTTCCCACCACTTCGGTGGACTCCACCGGCGGGTGTAATAATACCCGCGAATATGGCCCGGTAGTTCAGTTGGTTAGAACGCTAGCCTGTCACGCTAGAGGTCAGGGGTTCGAGTCCCCTTCGGGTCGCCATGTACACGCCTC